>DASTTC010000216.1:0-4433 GCA_035760345.1 Burkholderiales bacterium
GTGGCCGGGTCGAAGCCCAGCTCCACCTCGGTCTTGACGTTCTTCAGCACCACCTTGATGTCGCGCCAGGGCACCTTGTAGCGCGTATCGGGCGCGATCTCGCTGTCGTAGATCCACTCGTGGATGCCCATCTTCTGCGACATCAGCGTCACGCCCGGCGCGGGGCGCTCGGCGAGGTCCTCGCCGTTGAGCAGCTTGTCGATGGAAATCGCCGCGTCGTGCCCGTGCGCCACCGCCCAGATGATGTTCTTCGGCCCGAACGCGGAATCGCCGCCGAAGAACACATTTTTCACGCTCGACTGGAAAGTGACCTTGTCCAGCACCGGCAGGCCCCCCTTGTCGAACTGGATGCCGCTGTCCTTCTCGATCCAGGGGAACGCGTTCTCCTGCCCCACCGCCACCAGCACGTCGTCGCATTCGAACGACTGGTCGGGCTCGCCGGTGGGCACGAGGCTCCTCTTGCCCTTGTCGTCGTACACCGCCTTCACGCTCTCGAAGCGCATGCCGGTGAGCTTGCCTTTTTCGTGCAGGAACGCCTTGGGCACGAGGAAGTTCAGGATCGGGATGCCCTCGTGCGCCGCGTCTTCCTTCTCCCAGGGCGAGGCCTTCATCTCCTCGAACCCGGAGCGCACGATCACCTTCACGTCGTCGCCGCCGATCCGCTTGGAGGTGCGGCAGCAATCCATGGCGGTATTGCCGCCGCCGAGCACGATGACGCGCTTGCCGATGCGGGTCGTATGGCCGAAGGACACGGAAGCCAGCCAGTCGATGCCGATGTGGATGTTCTTCGCCGCTTCCTTCCTGCCCGGGACGTCGAGGTCGCGCCCGCGCGGCGCGCCCGAGCCGACGAAGATCGCATCAAAGCCCTCGGTCAAGAGCTTTTTCATCGAGTCGATCTTCACGCCGCCCTTGAACTCCACGCCGAGATCGAGGATGTAGCCCACCTCCTCGTCGATCACCTCCTCGGGCAGGCGAAAGCGCGGGATCTGCGACCAGATCATGCCGCCCGCGCGCGGGTCCTGGTCGAACACCGTGACCTGGTAACCGAGCGGCGCGAGGTCGCGCGCCACGGTGAGCGAGGCGGGGCCGGCGCCGACGCAGGCGATGTTGCGGCCGTTTTTCTTCGCCGCCTTCTTCGGCATGCGCGCCTTCACGCCGGCGACATCCTTGTGGTCGGCGGCGACGCGCTTCAGGCGGCAGATGGCGACCGGCTCGGGTTTGGTCTGGTTCTCCTCTTCCACGCGGCCGCGCCGGCAGGCGGGCTCGCAGGGCCGGTCGCAGGTGCGCCCGAGGATGCCGGGGAACACGTTGGACTGCCAATTGACCATGAAGGCGTCGTCGTACCGCCCTGCGGCGATCAAGCGGATGTATTCGGGAACCGGGGTGTGGGACGGACAGGCCCACTGGCAATCGACGACTTTATGGAAGTAGTCGGGATTCTTTATGTCGGTAGGCCGCAACGCCGAATCTCCTTCGGGCCGCCGTTCTGTTGCTTGCGTCTGACGGCTAGCAGGATGGACAGTCTACTCCGGGATAAGTGCCGGGGAAAGGCTTACATATCAAAAACCTGCACCGCGCAATTGAGGGAAAACCCTTAGGGTGGGCCGCCGACCCGCCGTCAAGTAAGCTACGTCATGGCCAGCCAGCTGGACGCCCTCAAGCAGCACTCCACGGTGGTCGCCGACACGGGCGACATCGACGCCATCGCCCGCTGGAAGCCGCAGGATGCGACGACCAACCCGTCGCTGCTGCTTGCCGCGGCGCAAAACGAGCATTACCGGGCGTTTGTGCTGGACGCCGTCGGGCGCGGCCAGGGCCAGGCCGAGCCGACCCTGGAGTGGCTGTACGTGCTGTTCGGCCGCGAGATCCTGCAGCACGTCGCGGGACGCGTGTCCACGGAAGTCGATGCGCGCCTGTCGTTCGACACCGAGGCCTCGATCGCCAAGGCACGGCGCTTCGTCGAGCTCTACGCCGGCCTGGGCATCGGCCGCGAGCGCATACTCGTCAAGCTCGCCAGCACCTGGGAAGGCATCCGCGCCGCCGAGCAGCTCGAGCGCGAAGGCATCCACTGCAACATGACGCTGCTTTTTTCCTTCGCGCAGGCGGTGGCCTGCGCCGACGCCGGCGTGACGCTGATCTCGCCCTTCGTCGGGCGCATCTACGACTGGCACAAGGCGGCGCGCAAGCTCGAGGACATCCCCCTTGCCGAGGATCCGGGCGTGGCGTCCGTGGCGCGCATCTACCGCTACTACAAGAAGTTCGGCTACGCGACGCAGGTGATGGGCGCGAGCTTCAGGAAGACCGGGCAGATCCTCGCGCTCGCCGGCTGCGACCTGCTCACCATCGCGCCGGACCTGCTGGAGAAGCTCGCCGATGCCGGCGGGCCGGTCGCGCGCCAGCTCTCGCCCGGGGACGCTGCCGCGCAATCGCTCGAGCGCGTGAGCCTCGACGAAAAAGCCTACCGCTGGCGCCATAACGAGGATGCGATGGCGGTGGACAAGTTGGCTGAGGGCATCCGCCGTTTCGACGCCGATGCGCGCAAGCTCGAGCACCATGTGATGGCCCTGGTGGATGGCAAGCGCGCGGCTGCCTGAGACGTTGCGCGTCGCGCTCGAGGGCGGCATCGCCCGCATCACGCTCGCCAACCCGGCGAAGCTGAACGCGCTCGACGCGGCGATGATCGAGGCGCTCGGCGCTTCGATTACGGAGCTGTGCGCCGAGCCCTCGTTACGCGCCCTGGTGATCACGGGCGCGGGCGAGAAGGCCTTCTCGGGCGGCGTCGACGTGAACGACCTCGGCGCCTCGACGCAAGCGAGCGCGCGCGAGGCGATCACGCGCCTGCACCGCTGCATCAGCGCGGTGCGCGAATGCCCGGTGCCGGTGATCGCGCGCGTCAACGGCTATTGCATCGGCGGGGCGCTCGAGCTCGCGGCGGCCTGCGACCTGAGGATCGCCGCGGACCACGCGCGCTTCGGCATGCCGGAGGTGCGCCTCGGGATCCCGTCGGTGATCGAGGCGGCGCTGCTGCCGCGCCTGATGGGCGCGGGCCGCGCGCGGTGGCTGTTGCTCACGGGCGAGCTGATCGACGCGGCCGAAGCGCTGCACTGGGGGCTGGTGGAGCGCGTCGTGCCGGCGCAGCGACTGGACGTGGAAGTCGATGCGACGCTGGAGGCGATCCTCGCCGGCGGCGCCGAGGCGATTCGCGCGCAAAAGCGTCTCAACCGCGCCTATGAGGAATTGCCGTTTGCCGCGGCCGTCGCGCAGAGCATCGACGCTTTCGAAGCCGCCTATGCCACGGGCGAGCCCGCTCGCCTGATCGCCGATTACCTGCGCCGCAGGCGAAAGTACAGCCAGAGCACGCCGTAGAGCGCCGCAGGCCCGGCGACGGCAAGCGCGAGCGGCTGCACGGCCTTGGCGCCTTCGCCCTCGCTGAAGGCGAGGATGGTGACCGCGCTCAGCACGCACACCACGCCCCAGATCCCCGACGCGAGCAGCCAGAAGCGCTTCCACAGCGGCATCAGCCGACCGGCAGGCGCCGCAGGCGCTCCAGCTCCTCCCCGGCTTGGGCCTCGGCCGCGCGCGTCGCATTGAACAGCGCGAGGCGCTCCTTGTCCGAGAGCACGGGCGCATTGGGCGCCGCGGCCTTCAGCTTTTCCTGCGACTCGCGGTGCGCTTCGACCAGCCCGGCGAGCGCGCCGAGCGCGCTGCGCAGGTCGAAATGGTCGCGCTCGGCGCGCTGCTTCAGCGCGAGCGCGCGCTGGATCCAGCCGGCGCCGCGGTCGGCGGCGTGCTCCAGGTGCGCGGCGAGCGCGCGCGTGCTGGCGCGCGCCGCGCCCTGCGCGCGCGCGGCATTCGAGCGGTTGCGCGCGATGGCCTGCACATCGAGCAGGTAGAGCTCCGCGGCATCCGCGAGCGCCTTGTTGCGCGAGGCATCCTCGGCGCGCAGCTCTTCGAGGTGCGCTTGCATCGCCTCGGCGTGCGCGCTGAGGCGCGCCGCCGCCTGCGGCGCGTCGAGCGCGATGCCCGCGGCATCGCGCAGGCGCGTCGTGGCGTCGGCGACGCTCGCCGCCGCGCTCGACTCCAGGTCGAGCTTTTTCTTCGCGCCGTAGAGGTACGCCCCGGTGATGCCGAGCACCAGCACGGCGGCGAAAGCGCCCAGCAGGACCTTCTTGCGCGCGGCGGGCTGCATCAGGCGGCGCGCGCGCACCAGTCGCGCACCAGGTCCTCGTACACGGACTGCGCCTCGCGGATGCGCTCCATGCTGCAGTACTCGTCGGTCTGGTGCGCCATCGCCGCCTCGCCCGGCCCGAGCACCACGGTGGGCGCGCCGCGGTAGATCTTCAGCAGGTTCGCCGCGTCGGTCATGTACGGCGCGGTGCGCGGCTCGGGCGCCGCGCCCAGGCGCGGGCCGACGAGCTCGAACACCCGGCGCA
>DASTTC010000217.1:0-2309 GCA_035760345.1 Burkholderiales bacterium
TTGACCTGTCCTCGCTGGTGCGCATCGGCGGCGGCGGCGCGGCGATGCCCGAGGCGGTGGCGGCGAAGCTGCAGGAGCGCTTGGGCTTGCCGTTTGTCGAAGGCTACGGGCTCACCGAAACCTCCGCGCCCTCGCACGTCAACCCGGCGCACCGGCCCAAGCGCCAGTGCGCGGGCATTCCCTATTTCGATACCGACTCGCGCGTGATCGATCCGGTGAGCTTCCAGGAGCTCGGCCCGAACGAAGTCGGCGAGATCATCACGCACGGGCCGCAGGTGTTCCAGGGCTACTGGAAGCAGCCCAAGGCCTCGGCCGACGCGTTTCTCGAGCACGACGGCAAGAAGTTCTTCCGCACCGGCGACCTTGGCTACTACGACGAGGAAGGCTACTTCTTCATCACGGATCGGCTCAAGCGCATGATCAACGCCTCGGGCTTCAAGGTGTGGCCGGCGGAAGTCGAGGCGATGCTCTACGCCCACCCCGACATCCAGGAGGCCTGCGTCATCGGCACGCGCGACCCGCACCGCGGCGAGACCGTCAAGGCGGTGGTGGTGTTGAAGGCCGCCTCGCGTGGACGGGTCAAGGAGGAGGAGGTGGTGTCCTGGGCGAAGGCGCACATGGCCGCGTTCAAGTATCCGCGCGTGGTGCAGTTCGTGGAGCAATTGCCCAAGACCGCGACCGGCAAGGTGTTCTGGAGAAAGCTGCAGGAAGAGGAGAACAAGCGATGCGCGGCTGGCTGATCGGATGGATGGTCGTTGCCCTGCCCGCCTGGGCGCAAGTCAGCGTGGAGCAGCCCTGGAGCCGCGCCACGCCGCCGGGCTCGAACATCGGCGTCGGTTTCATGCAGCTCAGGAACGCCGGGGCGGCCCCCGAGCGCGTCCTCGGCGCGAGCTCGCCGCTCGCCGGCAAAGTCGAGATGCACGTCACCACGCGCGAGGGCGACGTGATGAAGATGCGCGAGGTCGCGTCTTTCGAAATTCCTGCGGGCGGCACGTTCGAATTGAAGCCCGGCGGCGCGCACCTGATGTTGATGGGCCTGCGCCAACCGCTGCAGGAGGGCGATCGGGTGCCGCTGACGCTGACGCTGGCGAACGGCGCAACGCTGCCGGTGGAACTGGCCGTCGCGCCCCTCGGGGCGCGCCGGCCGGGGCACGGCCGCCGCCACTAGGGCGCGAAGCCGAGTCCGCTGGCGCGCAGGCGCGCGATCTCGCCCGCGGAGAATCCCCATTCGGCCAGCGCCGCGCGACCGCCGGCGCCGCGCTCGGGCGGGTCGCGGCGCACCGCGGCCGGCGTCGCGGAGAAACGCGGCGCGGGCGCGGGCTGCTCGACCTTGGCCTGCGTCACGAAGCTGGCGCGCGCGACGTTGTGCGGGTGGCGCCTTGCCTCCGAGAACGACAGCACCGGCGCGAAGCAGGCGTCCGAGCCCTCGAATATCGCGACCCACTGGTCGCGCGTTTTCTGCCTGAAGGTGCGCTCGAACGCTGCACGCATCTCGGGCCAGCGCGCGCGCTCGTTCTGGGGCGGCAGATCGCGCAGGCCCAGGCGCTCGAGCAGCTCGGCGTAGAACTTCGCCTCGATGGCGCCGATGGCGACGTGCTTGCCGTCCCGGGTTTCATAGGTGTCGTACCAGGGCGCGCCGGTGTCGAGGACGTTGGCGCCGCGCTCTTCGGTCCAGCGCCCGGCGGCGAGCAAGCCCGAGAACATGGCGGCCAGCAGCGACGCGCCTTCCACCATCGCCGCATCCACCACCTGGCCCTGGCCCGACTTGTGCGCGTGCAGCAGCGCGCAGGCGATGCCGAAGCCGAGGAGCATCCCGCCCCCGCCGAAATCGCCCACCAGGTTGAGCGGCGGAACCGGCGCTTCGCCCTTCCTGCCGAAGGCGTGCAGCACGCCGGCGAGCGCGATGTAGTTGATGTCGTGGCCCGCGCGCGGCGCGAGCGGGCCGTCCTGGCCCCAGCCGGTCATGCGCCCGTAGACGAGTCGCGGGTTGCGCGCGAGCGCGGCGTCGGGCCCGAGGCCCAGGCGCTCCATGACCCCCGGCCGGAAGCCCTCGAGGAGCACATCGGCTTTCTGCAAAAGAGAAAAAACTGCCTCTTTCGAAGAATCCTTCTTCAGATCGAGGGTGACGGAGCGCTTGCCGCGCATCAGCACGTCGTGCCGGCGCTCGCGCTTGAGCCCCAGGTCGGTGGTGGCGGGTCGCTCGAGCACCAGCACGTCGGCGCCCATGTCGGCGAGCAGCATGCCGGCGAAAGGCGCGGGGCCGATCGCCTCGAATTCCAGGACCTTGATGCCGGCGAGCGGACCCATGG
>DASTTC010000218.1:0-8281 GCA_035760345.1 Burkholderiales bacterium
GCGAACCCCATCTCGTGGGTCACCACCACCATGGTCATGCCCTCGGCGGCGAGTTCCACCATCACGTCGAGCACTTCCTTGATCATCTCCGGGTCGAGCGCCGAGGTCGGCTCGTCGAACAGCATGATCTTGGGCTTCATCGCCAGCGCGCGCGCGATGGCCACGCGCTGCTGCTGGCCGCCGGAGAGCTGCGCCGGGTACTTGTGCGCCTGCTCGCCGATGCGCACGCGCTCGAGCAGCTGCAGCGCCAGCGCCTCGGCGTCTTTCTTCGGCATGCGGCGCACCCACACCGGGGCGAGGGTCAGGTTCTCCAGCGCGGTGAGGTGCGGGAACAGGTTGAAGCTCTGGAACACCATGCCGACCTCCAGGCGCACCGCCTCCACCGCGCGCGGGTCGCCGCCGAGCTCGATGCCGTCCACCGCCACCTTGCCGGCCTGGTAGGGCTCCAGCCCGTTCACCAGGCGCACCAGCGTCGACTTGCCCGAGCCCGAGGGCCCGCACAGCACGATCTTTTCGCCCTGGGCGACCTCCAGGTCGATGTCCTTGAGCACCTGGAAGGCGCCGAACCACTTGCCCACGCCGCGCATTTCGATCATCGGCTTGCCGGCCATCTCAGGTCCCCTTCAGTGCGTGCGTGCGGTTGCGCTCAAGCTCGCGCTCCAGGTCCTGGCTGTAGCGCGACATGGCGTAGCAGAACACGAAATAGACCAGCGAGGCGAACAGGTAGGCTTCGACGCCGAAGCCGCTCCACATCGGCTCGCCGAGCGCCACCTTGATCGAGGTGAGCAGGTCGAACAGGCCGATGATTACCACCAGCGAGGTGTCCTTGAAGAACGCGATGAAGGTGTTGACCAGCGGCGGGATGGCGATGCGCAGCGCCTGCGGCAGGATCACCAGCAGCGTCTTCCTCGCGTAGCCCAGGCCGAGCGCGTCGGCGGCCTCGACTTGGCCGTGCGGTACCGCCTGCAGGCCGCCGCGCACCACTTCGGCGAGGTAGGCGGCGGCGAACACGATCATGGCGATCAGCGCGCGCAGCAGCTTGTCGATGCTCACCCCCTCGGGCAGGAACAGCGGCAGCATCACCGAGGCCATGAACAAGAGCGAAATTAGCGGCACGCCGCGCACCAGCTCGATCCAGCCGATGCAGATCGCGCGCACCGCGGGCAGCCGGGAGCGCCGCCCGAGCGCGAGCAGGATGGAAATCGGGAACGCGAAGGCGATGCCGAAAGTGGCGAGCAGCAGCGTGAGCGTGAGGCCGCCCCAGCGCTCGTTCTCCACGTACGGCAGGCCGGGCACCCCGCCCCACATCAGCAGGCCGATGAGCGCGAGGCCGCCCAGCCAGGCCAGCGCCAGTGCCGGCCGCCAGAAGCGGCGCAGGGCGCTCGCCACGTACAGGGCGAGCAGCAGCAGGATGGCTACGCCGGGCCGCCAGTGCTGCTCGTAGGGATAGGTGCCGAACAGGATGAAGCGGTGCTTTTCCGCGATCAGCGCCCAGCAGGCGCCCGCGCCCTCGGCGCGGCAGGGGCGCGAGTCGGGCGACAGCCAGATCGCGTCGAGGAACGCCCATTGCACGAAGGGCGGAACCAGCGTCCAGGCGAGCCACAGGATGCCGAGCGTGGCGAGCGCGCTGCCCCAGCTGCCGAACAGGTTCTCGCGCAGCCACTTCATGCGCGCGCCCCCTTCAGCGCGATGCGCCGGTTGTACCAGTTCATCAGCGCCGAGATCGACAGGCTGATCGTCAGGTACACCGCCATGATGATGGCGATGCCCTCGATCGCCTGGCCGGTCTGGTTCATGGTGGTGTTGGCGATCGACACCAGGTCGGGGTAGCCGATCGCGACCGCGAGCGAGCTGTTCTTGGTCAGGTTGAGGTACTGGCTGGTAAGCGGCGGGATGATCACGCGCAGCGCCTGCGGCAGGATCACCAGGCGCATGGTGCGCCGCCGCGGCAGGCCGAGGGAGTAGGCGGCCTCGAACTGGCCGCGGTCCACGGCCTGCACGCCGGCGCGCACGATCTCGGCGATGAACGCCGCGGTGTACAGCGTGAGCCCGCCGAGCAGCGTGGCGAACTCGGGGGTGAGGTTGGCGCCGCCGGCGAAATTGAAGCCCTGCAGCTCGGGCCAGGCGAGCGCGAACGGCGCGCCGGCGGCGAGGAACACCGCGAGCGGCAGCCCGAGCACCAGCGCGGCGCCCGCGGCGAACACCGGGAACGGCTGGCCGGTGAGCGCCTGGCGCCGTCGCGCCCAGCGCGCGAGCAGCCAGGCGAGGACCGCGCCGGCAGCGAGCGCCGCGCCGATCCAGGCGTGCGCGGCATGGGGTGCGAGCAGGGGAAGGGCGATGCCGCGGTTGCTGAGGAACACCCCCGGCAGGGGGCTCAGGGCGTCGCGCGGCCCGGGGAAGTTTTCGGTGATCACCGCGTAGAGGAAGAACAGCTGCACCAGCAGCGGCACGTTGCGCATCACCTCGACGTAGAGCGCGGCGAGCTTCGCCAGCAGCCAGTTGCGCGACAGGCGCGCCAGCCCCAGCAGGGTGCCCAGCATCGTCGCGAGCACGATGCCGATGAGGGCGACGCGGAAGGTGTTGATCAGCCCGACGAGGATCGCGCGGGCGTAGCTGTCGGCCGCGCTGTAGGCGAGGAACGGCGCCTCGCCGATCTCGAAGCCGGCTTCGCGCGCGAGAAACGCGAACCCGCTGGCGATCTTGCGCGCTTCGAGGTTCTGCGCGGTGTTGCTGGCGACGTACCAGAAGACGAACAGGACCGCCGCCACCAGCGCGAGCTGGAGGGCGGCGGCGCGCGCGCGCACCGGCCGCGTCAGCGCACGGGCGGCGCGTACATCAGGCCGCCCTTGGTCCACAGGTTGTTGATGCCGCGCTCGAAGCCGAGCGGGGTCAGGTTGGCCTCGAAGGATTCGCCGTAGTTGCCGACCTGCTTGACGACGTTGTAGGCCCAGCGGTTGTCCAGCGCCAGCATCTTGCCGATGTCGCCGGTGGCGCCGACAAAGCGCTGGATCGCGGGGTTGGTGCTGGTGAGGTTCTGGTCGATGTTCTTCGAGGTGAGGCCCATTTCCTCGGCCTCGAGCATCGCGAACACCGCCCACTTGACGACGTCGAACCAGCGGTCGTCGCCGTGGCGCACCACCGGCCCGAGCGGCTCCTTGGAGATCACCTCGGGCAGGATGATGTGGTCGGCGGGGTTCTGCGCGCGCGAGCCGCGCGTCGAGACCAGGCCCGACACGTCGGTGGTGAACACGTCGCAGCGCCCGGAGAAGTAGGCGTTGGTGACCTCCTCCAGCTTCTCGATCACCACCGGCTTGAAGCTCATGCGGTTGGCGCGGAAGTAATCCGCCAGGTTGAGCTCGGTGGTGGTGCCCGGCTGCACGCAGATGGTGGCGCCGTTGAGCTGTTTGGCGCTCTTGATGTTGAGCTTCTTCGGCACCATGAAGCCCTGGCCGTCGTAGTAGGTGACGCCGACGAAGTTCAGGCCGAGGCTGGTGTCGCGGGTGATGGTCCAGGTGGTGTTGCGCGACAGGATGTCGACTTCGCCCGATTGCAGGGCGGTGAAGCGTTGCTGCGCCGTAAGCGGGGTGTAGCGCACCTTGCTGTGGTCGCCGAACACGGCCGCCGCGACGGCGCGGCAGGAGTCGACATCCAGGCCCTTCCACACGCCGCGGGAATCCGGCTGCGAGAAGCCGGCGAGGCCGGTGTTGACGCCGCACTGCACGTAGCCCCTGGATTTCACCGCGTCCAGCGTCGACTGAGCGTGCAGGGGGCCGCTGGCCAGCGCTGCGGCCGCGGCGGCGATTGCAATACGGGCTTTCATGCGGACCTCCGTCGGTTGAAAAGTGTGCCCAGTCTATTCCGGGGCCGGCGCCTCGCGCAACGGGCGCGAGGCGCACTCCTCGAAGATGCGCGCCCGGCAGCGCGCGCAGATCGCCGGATCCAGGCGCTCGAACACGCGGGCGATGGCCTCCTGCTTGTCGCGGAACACGGCGTCCTCGCCGACGTCGGCCATGAAGCCGCTCTTCCTGAGCAGGTCCTCCGCGGGCTGGCGCAGGCCCTGCAGCCACAGCCGCCCGCCGATCCAGCGCCGCGCCCGTGCCTCGCGCGCCAGCGCTTCGCCCCCCGCGATATCGATGAAGTTGATGTTGCGCGACACCACCAGCAGGTGCTTTTGCTCGCGCGCCACTTCGCGCAGGGTCTCGAAATGCGCTTCGACGTGGTCCACCGCGCCGAAGTAGATCGAGCCTTCCACCGCCATGATCTTCAGCTGCGGGCATTCGGCAATGCCCTGCGCGATCGGGCCGAAGCGACGTTCGCTGTGGCGCGGATCGGGGGCGACGGCGCGCATCTGCGGGCGCGACGTGCGGTTGAGGTAGACCAGCAGCGACAGCGTCACGCCGACCAGGATCGCCACCTCCAGGTTCATGAGCAGCGTGGCGGCGAAGGTGAAGCCGAGCACCGCCGCTTCGCTGCGGCTCGAGCGCAGGATGGCGCGGAAGGCGGCAAAATCGAGCAGACCCCAGGCCACCATGAACAGCAGCGCCGCCATGGAGGCGAGCGGCAGGTGCGCGAGCAGCGGGGCCACGGCGAAGGTCACCGCGATGAGCAGCGGCGCCGACAGCGCGGCGGCGAGCGGCGTGCGCGCCCCCGCCTCGTAGTTCAGGCCCGAGCGGTTGAAGGAGGCCGAGCTGGGATAGCCCGAGAAAAAGCTCGCCGCCACATTGGACAGCCCCTGGCCGACGAATTCCTGGTTGGCGTCGATCCGCTGCCCGGACTTGAGCGCGACCGCGCGCGCGATGGACATCGCCTCGGTGAGCGAGAGCAGCGTGATGCCCACGGCGATGCCCATCAGGGCCTTGAGCGTATCGGACGAAACATCGGGCGCCGAAAGCGGCGGCAGCGCGCCCGCCAGCCGCCCGATGGTGCGGATGCCGGTGTGCTCGGCGCCCAGCCAAAGGTTGAGCCCGTACCCCACCACCCCGCCGGCCACCAGTGCCACGATCATGTAGGGCGCTTTGCGCACGTAGCGCCGGGCCAGCACGCCGGCGGCGAGCGTAACTGCGCCCACCAGCACCACCCAAGGCTTCACCTCGGGCAACTGGCTGAGGAACGCGCGCAGCGTGGTCAGGAACGCGCTGCTGGCGGGCCACTCGAGGCCGAAGAAATTCTTCAGCTGGCTGGCGACGATGAGTACCGCCGCGCCCGCGGTGAAGCCCACCACCACGCTGTGCGACACGAAGTTGACCAGCCGCCCCAGGCGCAGCAGGCCCATCGCCAGCATGAGCACGCCCGACATGAAAGCGAGCGTGAGGGCGAGGCTGATGTACTGCGGCGAGCCGGGCGCCGCGAGCGAGGCGAGGGTGGCGAACACGTAGAGCGAGATGGCGTTGGTCGGACCCGAGACGGCGTGCCAGGACGAGCCGAAGAACGCCGCCACCACCGCGGGCACCATCGCGCAGTAAAGGCCGTACTCGGGCGGCAGCCCGGCGAGCGTCGCGAACGCCACGCCCTGGGGCAACACGACGATGGCGCCGATCAGCGCGGCAGTGGCGTCGGCGCGCAACGTGGTGCGGTTGACGCGCGGCCACCAGGCAAGGAACGGCAGCAGGCGCGACAATGCGGGCGGGGTCGGCAACGGGTGGGTTTCTTTTCGGGTAGGCGCAATCTTAGCTAACATAGCCGCGCGTGCCCCGCCTTGCCGCCAACATTTCGCTGCTGTTTCCCGAACTGCCGTTCCTCGAGCGCTTCGCCGCCGCGTCGCGCGCCGGGTTCCGCTACGTCGAGTACCAGTTCCCGTATGGCTTCGGCAGCGCGCGTGAAATCGCCGAGCACGCGCGCGCGGCGGCTGTCGAGGTGGTGCTGCACAATCTCCCGGGGGGCGACGCCGCCAAGGGCGATCGCGGCATCGCCTGCCAGCCGGCGCGCGTGGCGGAGTTCCGCGAGGGCGTGGAGCGCGCCCTCGAGTATGCCGGGGCCGTAAGCTGCCCGCGCCTGAACGCACTGGCCGGGATCGCCCCCGAGGGGGTGCCGCGCGAGAGGCTGTTCGCGACCCTGGTCGAGAACCTGCGCTACGCCGCCGGCAAGCTCGCGGCCGCGGGCCTGACCCTGCTCACCGAGCCGGCGAACCCGCGCACCCTGCCGGGATTCTTCCTCAACACGTCACGCCAGGGGATCGAGGTGATCGACGCCGTGGGCGCGGCCAACCTGATGCTGCAATACGACATCTTCCACATGCAGATCGTGGAAGGCGACCTGGCGAAGACCCTCGAGCGGCTGTTGCCGAGGATCGGCCACCTGCAGCTCGCCGACGTGCCCGATCGGCACGAGCCGGGCAGCGGCGAGATCAACTTCGAGTTCCTGCTGGCGCACATCGACCGCCTGGGCTACACGGGCTGGATCGGCTGCGAATACATTCCGCTGGCGGACACGCGGGAGGGGTTGAAGTGGGCGCGGCCGTACCTGCCGTAGACGCCAACCGGCAGCGCGCGGTGGCGCAGGCGCTGCGCGCATTCCTGCCCGCGCGATCCGTGCTTTGGCAGGAGGAGGACACGCGGCCTTACGAATGCGACGGCCTCACCGCCTACCGCAGGCTGCCGATGGTGGTGGCGCTGCCCGAGACCGAGGCCGAGGTGCAGCGCATTCTCAGGACCTGCCACGGGCTCGGCGTGCCCGTGGTGCCGCGCGGCGCGGGCACCGGGCTCTCGGGCGGGGCGCTGCCCCCGGGCGACGGCGTGCTCCTGTCGCTCGCAAAATTCATGCGCATCGTGCGCGTCGATTCGCTGGCGCGCGTCGCGGTGGTGCAGCCGGGGGTGCGGAACGCCGCCATCTCGGATGCCGCCGCGCCCCACGGCCTTTACTACGCGCCCGATCCCTCGAGCCAGATCGCCTGCACCATCGGCGGCAACGTCGCGGAGAATTCCGGCGGCGTGCATTGCCTGAAGTACGGCCTCACCGTGCACAACGTGATGCGCGTGCGCGGCTACGCCATGGACGGCGAGCCGCTCGAGCTCGGCAGCGAAGCGCTGGATACGCCCGGGCTGGACCTGCTGGCGCTGATGATCGGCTCGGAGGGGCTGCTCGCGGTGGCCACCGAGATCACGGTGAAGCTGCTGCCCAAGCCGAGTGCCGCGCGCGTCGTCATGGCGTCCTTCGACGACGTGCACAAGGCGGGCGACGCGGTTGCCGCGGTGATCGCGGCGGGCATCATTCCCGCCGGCCTGGAGATGATGGACCGCCCCGCCACGCGCGCGGTGGAGGAGTTCGTCGGCGCGGGCTACGACCTGGAAGCGGCCGCGATCCTGTTGTGCGAGTCCGACGGCCTGCCCGAGGAGGTCGACGACGAGATCGCCCGAGTGAGGGCGGTGTTCGAGCGCGCCGGCGCGACGCGCCTGACGGTGTCGCGCGACGAGCCCGAGCGGCTGCGCTTCTGGTCCGGCCGCAAGGCGGCGTTTCCGGCAATGGGCCGCATCTCGCCCGACTACTACTGCATGGACGGCACCATTCCGAGGAAGCGCCTGGGCGAGGTGCTCGGCTTCATCGGCGAGATGGAGAAGAAGTACGGCCTGCGCTGCCCCAACGTGTTCCATGCGGGAGACGGCAACCTGCACCCGCTGATCCTGTTCGACGCCCACAGCGCCGACGAGCTGCAGCGCACCGAGGCCTTCGCTGCCGAGGTGCTGGAGAAGTGCATCGAGGTGGGCGGCACCATTACCGGCGAGCACGGCGTGGGCGTGGAGAAGATCGACCAGATGTGCGCGCAGTTCGGCGCCGGCGAGCTCGAGCTGTTCCACGCCGTGAAGCGCGCCTTCGACCCCGCGGGGCTGCTCAACCCCGGCAAGGCGGTACCGACGCTCGCGCGCTGCGCGGAGTTCGGCCGCCGCCACGTGCATGGCGGGCAGCTGCCGCACGCGGCGTTGCCGCGTTTCTGATGCTCGCAGCGATCCAGGAACGCATCCGCGCCGCGGCGTCCCGCGGCCAGCGGCTGCGCCTGCGTGGCGGCGGTAGCAAGGACTTCTACGGCGGCGAGCCGCGCGGCGAGCTGCTCGATACGCGCGAGCACGCGGGCATCGTGGACTACGAGCCCACCGAGTTGGTGGTGACGGCGCGCTGCGGCACGCCGCTCGCCGAGCTGGAAGCGGCGCTCGAGGAGCGCGGCCAGATGCTGCCCTTCGAGCCGCCGCACTTCGGGCCCGGCGCGACGCTGGGCGGCTGCGTGGCGGCGGGGCTGTCGGGACCGCGCCGCGCGGCGGCGGGGGCGGTGCGCGATTTCGTGCTCGGCGCG
>DASTTC010000219.1:0-3829 GCA_035760345.1 Burkholderiales bacterium
GACACGCGCTCGCCGCCTAGCGCGCGAGCAGCCGCTCGCCGCGGCGCAGCAGGCGGTGCGCCCACTGCTTGAGCGCGTCGCGCACGCGGCCGGCGCCGTAGGGCGCGGGCGCGAGGCCGCGGCGGCGCAGGCGCGCGTTCATGGCGTAGACCTGGGCGCGGCGCTCGGAGCCGCGGCTGCGGAAGGTGACGCTGAACGAGATCGACACGTCCGCGCCGTTGCGCACCCAATGCGGCGCGGTGACCGGCACCTGCACGCCGTCGCCCGGGGCGAGCTCGAAGACGCGCGCGCGTGCGCGGCACGCCTCGCGGAACGGCAGGTTGCGGTGGGCCCCGGCGTAGAAGTGCTCCAGGTCCTGCTCCGCGACGACCTCGCGGTCGTCGGGGTCGCAAACGTGGATCGTCTTGCGGCCGCAGACCTGCAACAGGACGTTGTGTTCGGGATCGATGTGCAACGGCGTCACCGCCCCCGGCGAGGACACGAACACGAAGCCCTGCGCGAGGCGCATGCCCGGCGCGAGCGGCTCGGTGTGCGCGCGCAGCTCGGCGAGGCAGCGCTCGAGCAGGGCGGCGTACGCCGCGTCGAGCTCGACGTTCTTCAGCACCAGCCAGGAGCGACAGTGGGCGATGCGGCGCAGCGTCTCTTCGGCGCTCAGGCCGGTACGCGGCGTGACGCGCGGGTCCTGGCTGATGCCGAGGTCGCCCGCGTTGTACTCGATGCGGTCCTCGGGCAGCCGACGCGCGAGCTCGATCAGCCGCGCCGGCTCGAACAGCGGATGCCCGCCCAGGCGGTGGCGCACGGCGAACGCGCGGCGCTCGAAGTGCTCGCGGAACGCGCGCGGTGCGAGTTCGAGCAACGGGCTCATGGCGTGCGGCGCAGGCGCCGGGCCGCCCAGCGCAGCAGCGGCAACAGCAGCACCAGCAGGCTGCCCGCGGCGCCGGCGCCCACGGTGAGTGTCTGCAGCACGCGGCGCTCGCGCCACAGGCGCTGCGCCATGAAGTGGCCCGGCGCGGCGCACGAGTCTATCCAGCGCACGCGGCGTTCCAGGTGCGCGCGCTGCAAGTGCGCGAGCTCGAGCAGCACCCCGGGCGAAAACGCCGCGAATGCTTCGTCGAACGCGATCTTGAAGGCGAACGCGCCTTCGCCCGCGCGGATCCTGCAGCTCAGCGCGAGCGCACGTCCGCCGAGGTACAGGCCGTCCATGTCCAGGCGCCCGCGGCGCGCCGCCTCGCGCACCACCACCTCGAAGAAGGCGCGGTCCGCCGGCGCCGAGGCGAGCGCGGTGCCGGCGCGCCCCTTCCAGCCGCGCGCCTCGAGCGCGAGGAAGGCTTGGATCCAGTCCTCGGCGCGCTCGTCCGGACCCAGCACGCGGTAGGCGAGCGGGCCGCGCTCGGCGAGGCGCCGCGAGAGCCGGCGGAATTCCTTCAGCCGACGGCCCGGCAGCGCTGCGCGCAGGTACTGGGCGGCGCTGCGCTGCGGCCGGAACAGCGCGCGCGCGTAGCGCTCGGCGAAGTACACCGCCTCGGGGTGGCGCCCGAAGTGGCGCGCGAGCGCCTGGTGGAACAGGCCTTCGCCCGGAACTTGCTGCAGCTGCACGAATGAGACGCCGGATTCGCGCGCCACCCAGGCGAAGAACGCCGCGAGGGCCTCGTGCTCGCGGCTGCAGCGCAGCAGCGGCGTGCGCAGGTAGCAGTGCGAGTGCGGCCACAGGCGCAGCGCGCCCAGCGGCAGGCGCTTGAAGCGCGCCAGCCGCTCGAGCGGAAACAGTCCGATCAGGCGCTCGGCGCCGGCGTAGACCAGGACCAGCTCGAAGCGCGCGCCCGGCCGGCGCAGGGCCGGCAGCAGCATCCACGGTTCGTAGAAGGGATTGGGCTCGGCCACGTGCGCCGCGAGCTCTTCCCAGGCGGCCACGTGCGCGGCGAGCGCGCCCGCCTCGCGCAGCACCACGACGCGCCCGCGCGCGGCCGGCGCGCCCGGAGCGGCGCGCGCGGTACCGAGCGTGGCGCTCGACATGCGGGCGCCTTCAGCCGCCCGCCGCCTGGACGAAGCGCGCGAGGCGCCGTCGCCAGCCGTAGTACCGGTCCATCCACGGCCCGATGCGGTAGCCGCGCGCCGCGGCCCGGGTTTCGGATGCCGCGTCGTCGTAGGCGAGGCGGTGGAACTCGAGCTCGAGCGTCGCGTCGTCGAACAGCGCGCATTCGGCGAC
This sequence comes from Burkholderiales bacterium, assembly GCA_035760345.1. Lineage (GTDB taxonomy): Bacteria > Pseudomonadota > Gammaproteobacteria > Burkholderiales > SG8-39 > JAABQT01. Next base: position 2,207 of record DASTTC010000219.1, read on the forward strand.
GTGCGGCTCGCGCTTGCGCGCCGCGTCCACCGAGCCCGGGTTCACGTAGTACAGGCACTCGGGGCGCAGCCGCAGCGCGTTGCCTTCGAGCTCGCGCGCCGTGTCGCCCCGGATCTCGAACGCCTTCTGCGCGTGCAGGTGGCCGTAGAAGCACACGCGTACCTGCGCAAACCGGCCGCGCAGCAACACGGCGTCACGCCGCGCCTCCTCGGCCGTCGCGAGGCGCCGCTCGACGTCCTCGACGCTGCCGTGCACCAGCAGGATGTGCTGGCCGACGAGGCGCTGCGTCGGCAGCGCGGCCAGATAGCCCGCGGTGTCGCGCGCGAGGCGCCTGCGCGTGCGCCGCAGCGCGTATTCCGCGGGCCGCGAGCAGCGCGCGAAGCCCAGGCGCCCCACGCTGATCAGGTCGTGGTTGCCGGCCACCGCAAGCGCGCCGCGTGCGCGCAGCAGCGTCGCGCAGACGTCCGCATCGGCGTTGTAGCCGACGAGGTCGCCGGTGCACAGCACGCGCGCGACGCCGCGGCGCTCGAACAACGCGAGCACCGCGGCGAGCGCCTCGCGGTTGCCGTGGACGTCGCCTAGGATGCCGAGGCGCGCCACAGCCGCGCACCGAGCTGGCCCAGCTCGCGCGCGAGGCGCGCGGGCGCGCGCCTCGCGGCCTGGCGCAGCCAGGGCCAGGGATCGGTCCAGGAGTAGAGGTTGTAGACCTTGGGCGCGGCGGCGAGCGAGGCGAGCCAGGCGCCCAAGCCGAGCTCGCCGCGCGCGGCGAGCTCGCGGTAGGCGCGCCAGTCCAGGCGCGGGCAGAGCCAGCGCCGGCGCGTGCCCCAGGCGGGCGGGGCGGCCGGGCGCGCGCCGCGCACCAGGTAGTCGTAGGCCACTTGCGGCAGGTTGACGCCGTTCGCCGCGCCCAGGTGGTGCCACAGGGTGAAGCGCGCGTTGACTTCCAGCACCACCAGGCGCCCGCTCGCCGCGCAGCGCTTGAAGTCGATCTTGAACGCGCCGCGCAGCGGCACGCGCGCGACGATCCTGCGGCCGAGCGCGGCGACCTCGTCGTCGCGCGCGAGCTCGAGATAGCTGCTCTCGCCCGTCAGCGCGGGAAAGGTGCGCAGCTTGCGTCCCACGAAGCCGGCGAGGAGCGATCCGCGCTCGTCGGCGAAGCCGTGGAACGACCACAGCTGCCGGTCGTCGCCCGGGACGTACTCCTGGAAGGTCAGCCGCTCGCGCAGGCGCTGCGCGAGAGGATCGGCGAGCAGCTCTCGCGCGCTCGCGTAGACGCGCGCCTTGCCGGAGCCGCCGAGCAGCGCCGCGGCCGCGCCGCCGGTCTTCGCGCGCGGCTTGACCAGCACCGGGCCCGCGGCGGCGCCGAGCTGGTCCCAGGCGAGCGCGCGCGGCGCGGGCAGCCCGCGCTCGCGCGCGAGCTCGCCGAAGCGTTCCTTGCACAGCAGCGCGCGCGAGACCTCGGGCGGGTTGAGCAGGAGGAGGAAGACCCGCGCGAGCGCCTCGCGCGCATCGCCGATCAGCTCGAGCTGCTCGTCGGTGCCGTAGAACAGCGGCACGCGCCGGCCGAGCGCGCCCGCGAGGCGCTCGCCCGCGGCGAGCAGCGCGCCGAGCGCCGCCTCGCGC
>DASTTC010000220.1:0-4128 GCA_035760345.1 Burkholderiales bacterium
ATCTGGTTCGTCAACCTGTTCTCGCGTCCGTTGCTGCGCCTGGTGGGCGTGCGACCTGGCGAGGCTAGCGAAGCGCCGCGGCTATCGCCCGAGGAGATCAGAACGCTCGTGCACGAGTCCTCGGCCTTCATGCCGAAAAAGCACGTCACGATCCTGCTCAACCTGTTCGACCTGACCGACATCACCGTGCAGGACATCATGCTGCCGCGCGCCAAGATCGAGTCGATCCGGCTGGACGATGACGTCGCCGCCATCGCGCGCCAGCTCGCCACCAGCTACCACATGCGCCTGCCCGTTTTCCGCGACGCGCGCGGCGACGTGCTCGGGGTGCTGCACCTGCGCAAAGTGCTCGCGCCGCTGATGGCCGGCACGCTCGACAAGGCGCAGATCGAGTCGCTGCTCGCGGCGCCCTACTTCGTGCCGGCGAGCACCCCGGTGTTCGCACAGATGCAGTACTTCCAGGAAAACGAGGAGCGCATCGCGCTGGTGGTGGATGAATACGGCGAGTTGATGGGACTGGTGACCCTCGAAGACATCATCGAGGAGATCATCGGCAAGTTCACCACTTCGGTGCCCTCGGCGCAGGCGCTCGCGTGGGGCGAGGACGGCAGCGTCACGCTCGACGGGGCCACGCCCGTGCGCGACGTGAACCGCGCGCTCGGTCTCGACCTGCCGACCGAAGGCCCCAAGACGCTGAACGGCCTAATCCTCGAGTACCTGCGCGACATTCCCGAGGCCGACGTGTCGATGAAGATCGGCGAGGTGCCCCTGGAGATCGTGCACGCCCAGGGGCGCAGCGTGAAAACCGTACGCATTTTCCGCCCGCCCACGCCGGTGGAAGTCGCCGCCGACTAGCCCCCGGTCCGTGGACCCCTGGAAGCCCTAAAAATCAAAGTAGGTCAGTGGGTTAGGCAGGAAACCTGAGGCTTTACAAAACACTGCCCGCAGGGCATCATCGCCGCTTGGTCTCTCGGTGATACGAAAGGATTCGGGGAGCGCGCTATGGCGACAGCAGCGGCAAGGGCTGCGGGCCCGAAGGAATTCACCTTCCTCTGGGAAGGCCGCGACAAGGGCGGCAAGGTCGTTCGCGGCGAACTGCGCTCGGTCAGCGAAACGGCAGTGAACGCCACCCTGCGCCGCCAGGGCATCATCGTCCAGAAGGTCAAGAAGCAAAAGCTCGGCGGCGGCGGCAAGGTCACCGACAAGGACATTACGCTGTTCACGCGTCAGCTGGCCACCATGATGAAGGCCGGCGTACCCCTGCTACAGTCGTTCGACATCGTCAGCAAGGGCGCCACCAATCCCGCGGTCGGACGCCTGCTGACGGATGTCAAGACCGAGGTCGAGACGGGCTCGTCGCTCGCCGCCGCGTTCCGCAAGTATCCGCTGTACTTCGATGCGCTGTTCTGCAACCTGGTGGCGGCCGGCGAGCAGGCGGGTATTCTGGAGACGCTGCTCGAGCGCCTGGCGACCTACAAGGAAAAGATCCTCGCCATCAAGTCGAAGATCAAGTCGGCGCTGTTCTACCCCATTGCCATCGTCGTGGTGGCGTTCATCATCACCGCCGTGATCATGATTTTCGTCATCCCGGCGTTCAAGGAGGTGTTCACGAACTTTGGCGCCGACCTGCCGGCGCCCACGCTGTTCGTGATGGCGGTGTCGGACTATTTCGTCGAGTACTGGTACCTCATCTTTGGCATCGTCGGCGGCAGCGTGTACGGCTTTCTGGAAGCCTGGAAGCGCTCGCTCGCCGTGCAGGCGTTCATGGACCGGCTGATGCTCAAGCTGCCGGTATTCGGCAACCTGGTGCTCAAGTCGACCATCGCGCGCTGGACGCGGACGCTGGCGACCATGTTCGCGGCCGGCGTCCCGCTGGTCGAGGCGCTCGACTCCGTAGGCGGCGCCTCGGGCAATCACGTGTACCTGGTCGCCACCAAGAAGATCCAGGCGGAAGTCTCCACCGGCACGTCGCTCACCATGGCGATGCAGAATTCCGGGGTGTTCCCGAGCATGGTGCTGCAAATGTGCTCCATCGGGGAGGAGACCGGCGCGCTCGACTCCATGCTGAGCAAGGTCGCGGACTTCTACGAGGCCGAGGTGGACGATGCGGTCGAGGCGCTGTCCTCGCTGATGGAACCAATTATCATGGTGGTGCTCGGCACCCTGATCGGAGGGATGGTCATCGCCATGTACCTGCCGATCTTCAAGATGGGCCAAGCCGTCTAGATGTCGGCATACGGCTGGCTGGTCCAGCCTGCAGTCCTGCCCTGGGTGGCGCTCGCCTTCGGGCTGTGCATCGGGTCGTTCCTCAACGTCGTCATCCACCGCCTGCCAAAGATGATGGAGCGCGACTGGCGGGAGCAGTGCGCGGAACTCTCGGGCGTCACGGCCGTGCCGGCTGCCGCGCCACGCTACAACCTGGTGGCGCCGCGTTCTGCCTGCCCCGCCTGCGGCGCGCGCATCAAGGCGCTGCAGAACATTCCCGTCTTCAGCTGGCTCGCGCTACGCGGCAAATGCGCAGTCTGCGGCGTGCGCATTTCGGTACGATATCCGGTCATCGAGATTGCCGCGGGGCTGATCGCTGCTTATGCCGCATGGCGTTTCGGACCGTCGCTCGCGGCGCTTGGCGCCACGTTCTTCGGCTGGGCGCTGCTCGCGCTGGCGGCAATCGATCTGGATACCCAACTGCTGCCCGACGACATCACGCTGCCGCTGCTGTGGATCGGGCTGCTCATCAATCTCTCGGGCGGCTTCGTGCCGCTGGGCCCCGCGGTGATCGGCGCCGTGGCAGGCTACCTGTCGCTGTGGCTGGTGTACTGGGCATTCAAGCTGGCCACCGGCAAGGAAGGCATGGGGTACGGCGATTTCAAGCTGCTGGCCGCGATCGGTGCGTGGCTGGGATGGCAAAAGCTGCCGCTGGTGATCCTGCTTTCCTCGGTGGTAGGTGCCGCAATCGGCATCGCGCTGATCGTGTTCACGCGTCACAGGCGCGAGAAGCCGATTCCCTTCGGCCCCTATCTCGCCGCCGCCGGGCTCATCGCCCTGCTCTGGGGCGACGACATCACGCGCCGCTGGCTGCCAATCCTCGGTTGATGGCTTTCGTTGTGGGCCTGACCGGCGGCATCGGTTGCGGCAAGAGCGCCGCCGCCGACGAGTTTGCGCGGCTGGGCGCGGCGGTAGTCGATACCGACGCCATCGCGCATGAACTCACGCGCAGCGGCGGGGCCGCGATCGCCGATGTGCGGCGGCTGTTCGGCGACCGGTACATCGATGCGCAGGGCGCCATGGACCGCGCCGGCGTTCGCACCCTGGTGTTCTCCGATGCGGCCGCCAAGTCGCGCCTCGAGCGCCTGTTGCACCCGATGATTCGCGCCGAGTCCGAGCGCCGCATCGCCGCGGCAAACGCCCCCTACGTCGTGCATGTCGTGCCCTTGCTCCTCGAATCGCCGGACTACCGGCAGCGCGTCGCCCGCGTGCTGGTGGTGGACTGCGCGCCCCAGGAGCAGGTGGCGCGGGTCCGGCGTCGCAGTGGGCTCGGCGAGGAGGAGATCCGGCGCATCATCGATGCTCAGACACCGCGGGATGTGCGCCTCGCCGCCGCCGCCGACGTCATCGACAATTCAGGCTCGATTGACGCGCTGCACAAGCAGGTGGGGGCACTGCATTTGCGCTATCTCTCGCTGGCCCGCGCGGCGCAGTGAATTTGTCAATGCCGCGCAAATCACTCAGAATCCGCCAAACCTACGCAGGGCGCCGGTGATCACCTACGAGTACCCGCTCAACGAGCGCATTCGGACCTTGCTGCGACTGGAGGATCTATTCGAGCGCTCGCGCCATTTCATCGCGCGCACCGATCCGCTCGACCATCACGTCGCGCTGCTGACGCTGTTCGAGATCCTCGAAGTGTCGAGCCGCGCCGACCTCAAGTCCGATCTGCTGCAGGAGCTTGAGCGCCAGAAGCAGGTGCTGCTGTCCTTCCGCAACAATCCGGAGATCTCGGAGGAGGCCCTGTCGAGCGTGCTGCGCGACATCGAGCAAGCGGCGGCGGCGCTGTTCTCGATGACCGGCAAGATCGGCCAGTACATCCGCGAGAACGATTGGCTGATGTCGATCAAGCAGCGCACGGGC
>DASTTC010000221.1:0-3005 GCA_035760345.1 Burkholderiales bacterium
TAGCGCAGCAGCAACGCCGCCGCGACGACGCGCTCCTCGGCCATGAGGATGTTGTAGGTGCGGCAGGCGGCCTGCACGTCCATCACTTCGAGGCCGATGCCGGCGCGCGCCAGCGACGCGGTCAGGCGCGGGTGGGGGAAGCGCAGCCGCGCGCCCGTGCCCAGCAGCACGACTTCGGGCTGCAACTCGGCGATGAGCGCGAAGTGCGCCTCGGCGAGCGCTTCGAACGAGGCCGGCGGCCAGTGCATCACGCGCTCGGGCAGCACCAGGAGGTTCGACTCGCGGCGCTCGCCGTTCAGCTGCACGAAGCCCTCGCCGTAACCGGTGAAGGTGTTGAGGTGGGTGGGGGCGGAGGCGTGAAGTTTCACTGCTAGAATTCTACAATGCGTGAGTTTTCAAGGATCAAGCGGCTTCCGCCGTACGTCTTCAACATCACCAACGAGTTGAAGATGGCGGCGCGCCGCCGCGGCGAGGACGTGATCGACCTGTCGATGGGCAATCCCGACGGGCCGACGCCCAGGCACATCGTCGACAAGCTGGTGGAGGCCGCGCAGCGCCAGGATACGCACGGCTACTCGGTCTCCAAGGGCATTCCGCGCCTCAGAAAAGCGGTGTGCGACTGGTACCAGCGCCGCTATGCGGTCGAGTTCGATCCCGACAGCGAAGCCATCGTCACCATCGGCTCGAAGGAGGGTCTGGCGCACCTGATGCTCGCCACGCTCGATCGCGGCGATACGGTGCTGGTGCCCAACCCTTCCTACCCGATCCACATCTATGGCGCGATCATCGCCGGCGCCGACATCCGCTCGGTGCGCATGACCCCGGGCGTGGACTTCATCGCCGAGGTGGAGCGCGCCATCCGCGAGCTGATCCCGAAGCCGAAGATGCTGATCCTCGGCTTTCCCTCCAATCCGACGGCCATGTGCGTGGAGCTGGAATTCTTCGAGCGCCTCGTGGCGCTGGCGCGCGAGCACGACATCATGCTGGTGCACGATCTCGCCTACGCCGACATCACGTTCGATGGATGGAAGGCGCCTTCCATCATGCAGGTGCCCGGTGCGCGCGACGTGGCGGTGGAATTCTTCACCATGTCCAAGAGCTACAACATGGCCGGCTGGCGCATCGGCTTCATGGTGGGCAACAAGGACCTGGTGCATGCGCTGGCGCGCATCAAGAGCTACCACGACTACGGCACGTTCACGCCCATCCAGGTGGCCTCGATCGTCGCATTGGAGGGCCCGCAGGACTGCGTCGAGGAGATCCGCGCCACCTACCAGCGGCGCCGCGACGTGATGGTGAAGGGGCTGCACGACATCGGCTGGCGGGTGGAGAATCCGAAGGCCTCGATGTACGTGTGGGCGAAGATCCCCGACTATTACTCGGATCTCGGCTCGATCGGCTTCACCAAGCGCCTGCTCGAGCAGGCGAAGATCGCGGTGGCGCCCGGCATCGGTTTCGGCGACTACGGCGACGACCATGTGCGCATCGCGCTCATCGAGAACGAGAACCGCCTGCGCCAGGCGCTGCGCGGCGTGAAGGAGATGTTTCGCAAGGACGGGCTGCTGAAGGGCGCGGCCTGAGCGCCATGCGCGCGCGTTCCCTGGCCCCCATCCGGGTGGGACTGCTCGGCATCGGCACGGTCGGCGGTGGCACCTGGGACGTCCTCACCCGCAATGCCGGCGAGATCCGCCGCCGCGCGGGCCGGGCGATCCGCATCACCCGCGTCGCCGACAAGGATGTACGCAAGGCGAAAAAGCTGGTCGGCGGCAAGTCGCAAGTCACCGGTAATGCCTGGGACCTGGTGCGCGCGCCCGACATCGACATCGTCGTCGAGCTGATCGGCGGCACCGGCATCGCCAAGGCCCTGGTGCTGGAAGCGATCGCCCGCGGCAAGCACGTGGTCACCGCCAACAAGGCGCTACTCGCCAAGCACGGCAACCAGATCTTCAAGGCGGCGCAGAAAAAGGGCGTGATGGTGGCGTTCGAAGCGTCCGTGGGCGGCGGCATCCCGATCATCAAGGCGCTGCGCGAAGGCCTGGCCGCCAACCGCATCGAGTGGATCGCGGGCATCATCAACGGCACCTCCAACTTCATCCTGTCGCAGATGCGCGACAAGGGCGCCGCATTCGCCACGGTACTGGCCGAAGCGCAGGCCAAGGGCTACGCGGAGGCCGATCCGAGCTTCGACATCGAAGGCGTGGACGCCGCGCACAAGCTCACCATCCTCTCGGCGCTCGCCTTCGGCATCCCGATGCAGTTCGCGCAGGCCTACACCGAGGGCATCTCGAAGCTCACGCAGGCCGATATCGGCTACGCGGAGGAGCTCGGCTACCGCATCAAGCTGCTCGGCATCACGCGGCGCGCGAAGAAAGGCATCGAGCTGCGCGTGCACCCGACGCTGGTGCCGGCGCGGCGCCTCATCGCCAACGTCGAGGGCGTGATGAACGCGATCCTGGTCAAGGGCGACGCCGTGGGCGCGACCCTGTATTACGGCGCGGGCGCCGGCAGCCAGCCCACGGCAAGCGCCGTGGTGGCGGACCTGGTGGACGTGACGCGCCTGATCACGGCCGACCCCGAGCACCGCGTGCCGCACCTCGCGTTCCAGCCCGACCAGTTGAGCGACACGCCGATCCTGCCGATCGGCGCGGTCGAGACCTCGTACTACCTGCGCATGCGCGTGCTGGACCAGCCGGGAGTCCTCGCGCGCATCACGCGCATCCTCGCCGACTCGCGCATCTCCATCGGCGCCATGGTGCAAAAGGAGCCCGGCGAGGGCGAGCAGCGGGTCGACATCGTGATGCTCACGCACCGTGCCCTCGAAAGCAACGTCGACGCCGCCATCGCGCGCATCGAGAAATTGCCCACGGTGCTCGGAAAAGTGACGCGCATCCGCCTCGAAGAACTCCTTTAGTGCGCTACGTCAGTACCCGCGGCGGCGGCGTGCCGCAGCGCTTCTCCGACATCCTGCTCGAGGGCCTGGCGCCCGACGGCGGCCTGTACGTGCC
>DASTTC010000222.1:0-3618 GCA_035760345.1 Burkholderiales bacterium
GCCGCACTCGCTCGCGGTGTTCACCACCAGCAGCACCTTGCCGCTGAACTCGCACAACGCGCGCGGCTGCTCGTGAATATCGGGCAGCGTGCGATCGAGCAGGGCGGGGCATGCGGCAGCGGGCATGGCGAAGGCGGCAAGGAGAGCAAGGCTAGAAAGGCAGCGGAGCATCGGTCTTGAGCGGGTGCAGGGCGGTGCGGAATTCCTCTTGGATACGCTTCAGCGCAGCATCCGTATCCGCTTCGAAGCGTAGCACGATGACCGGCGTGGTGTTGGAGGCGCGCGCGAGGCCGAAGCCGTCCGCGTATTCGGCGCGCACGCCGTCGATGGTGACGATGCGCTCGGCGTTCGGAAAGGGCTTGGCCGCCTGCAGCGTGGCGATGAGCGCATGCGGCTCGCCTTCGGCGAGCTTCCATTGCAGCTCCGGGGTCGAAGGCGCATTCGGCAGCGAATCGAGCACGCCGCTCGCATCCCGCGAGCGCGACAGGATCTCCAGGAGGCGCGCGCCGGCATACAGCGCGTCGTCGAAGCCGTACCAGCGCTCCTTGAAGAACGTGTGCCCGGACATCTCGCCCGCCAGCGGCGCGCCGGTCTCGGCGAGCTTTGACTTGATGAACGAATGCCCGGTCTTCCACATCAGCGGCCGGCCGCCGTGGCGCTCGATCCAGGGCGCCAGCAGCCGCGTGGATTTCACGTCGTAGATGATCTCGGCGCCCGGATTGCGCGACAAAACGTCGGCCGCGAACAGCATCAGCTGGCGGTCGGGATAAATGACGCCGCCGTCCTTGGTCACCACACCGAGCCGGTCGCCGTCGCCGTCGAAGGCGAAGCCCAGTTCGGAGCGGCCCTTGCGCACCGCGGCGATCAGGTCGGCGAGGTTCTCGGCGTGCGACGGATCCGGATGGTGGTTGGGAAAGGTAGGATCGACGTCGCAATAGAGCTCCTCGACCTCGCATCCGAGCCCGCGGAACAGCCGCGGCGCTGCAATGCCCGCGACACCGTTGCCGCAATCCACGGCGATGCGCATCTGGCGTGAAAGCCGGATATCGCCCGTGATGCGCTTCAGGTAGTCGTCGAGCAGGGCGGCGCTGCGGCGCTCGCCCGCGCCGGTGCGAAAGTCCTCGCGCTCGATGCGCGTACGCAGTGCCTGGATCTCGTCGCCCGACAGGGTATGGCCCTGCACCACCATCTTCAGGCCGTTATATTCGGGCGGATTGTGGCTGCCGGTGACCGCGACGCAGCTGCCGCAACCCAGGTGATGCGCGGCGAAATAGATCACCGGCGTCGGCGCCATCCCCACATCCACCACGTTCGCGCCCGACGCCTGCAGCCCTTCGCACAACGCGTCGACCAGCGCGGGTCCCGAGCTGCGCCCGTCGCGGCCCACCGCGAACTCGGCCGCCATGCTGCCGAGGGCGCGGCCCACCGCGCGTGCCGCATCGAGCGTGAGCGTTTTCCCCGCGATGCCGCGGATGTCGTAGGCGCGGAAGATTTCGGCGGCGATCTTCATGACATGGCGAAGAAATCGAGCATGCGGCGCGCGAGCCAGTGCCCGCGGCCGGGAAAGCCGGCATGACCGCCGGTCTCGGGAAATTCTAGCACCACGTCTTTCGAGGCTTCACGCGTCGCGGACTCGAGCGCCGCGCGCGGCAGGAACGGATCGTTGCGCGCGTTCAGCACCAGCGTCGGCACGCGAATGGATCGCAGCCAGGGCCCGCTGGCGGCACGCGCCCAGTAATCGTCGGCATCGCGAAAGCCATGCAGCGGCGCGGTCACCAGGTCGTCGAACTCGTACAGCGTGCTCGCGCGCGCGATGCGCCCGGCATCGAGCGAAAGGCGGTGCAGCGCGATCTTGGCACGGGCCTTCGCCTTCAGGCTGACCAGGAAATGGCGCGCGTAGAGCAGGCGGTTGAGGCCGCCGCCCAGCGTGTGCCCGGAAGCCGCGAGATCGAGCGGTGCGGAGGCGGCCGCCGCGCGGCGCAGGATCTGCGCCGCCTGCTCGCCCTGCTCACCGAGCCACTTGAGCAGCACGTTCCCGCCGAGCGACACGCCGGCCGCGTAGTCGGGCGCGAGGCGCCGCAGGATCCAGTCGATCTCGGCGCTGTCGCCCGAGTGGTAGGCGCGCGCCAGCAGATTGACCGGGCCGGAGCAGCCGCGAAAATGCGGCACCACGCAGCGCCAGCCGCGCTCGATTGCGGCGAATGCGAGCCGGCGCGCGTAATGGCTCGAGGAGCTGCCTTCGAGTCCATGAAACAGCGCCACCAGGGGTCCGCGTGCGTCACCCGCCCAGTCCAGGTCGATGAAATCACCGTCGGGCGTGTCCCAGCGCTCGCGGCGCCAGGCGATGCGCGGCGCCGGCCCCAGCGCGCCGTAGAGAGTCTGCAGGTGGCTGCCCGGCAGCCACCAGGGCGCCTGGTAGGAACTCAATGCAGGGTCTTGGGCGGTTGCGGCGGCGGCTCGGCGGTGCCCGGCGCCGGCGAGCCGTGGTGCGCGATCATGCGCCAGCCGGCCGCGGTCCGAAGGTAGACGTTCGTCGCCACCACCGCCTGCAGCGGCTTGGCTTCCCCCGGCACGGAAAAGTTCTCCTGCACGCTGTGCACTGCGACCATCGAGCCCGAGATCGCCACCTGCTGGGTGACGTGCAGGCGCGCGCGCGCCCCCCCGGTGAAGATCTGGCGCCAGCTTTCGCGCACCTGGTCCTGGCCGCAAAGGCGCGCTCGCCCGGGATGCACGCAAACGATTTCCTCGTCCTCGGACCACACCGCCATCATCAACTCGAGGTCGCCGCGCTCCAGCGCCTCGTAGAAGGCGGCTTCGGCGTCTTGCGGGGTGGGAAAGATGCGTAGCGGCATGTTTTAAAGGGTGGGCATGCGCCGGTACACCGGCGCCCCCCACTCGGGCGCGACGACGAGCAGGCGCGGCAAGCCTCAGTGCCCCTTTGGTGCCGCGCCCTTGTAGACGAACTGCGTGCCGCAGTACGGGCACAGCGCCTGGCCTTGCTTGACGACGTCGAGGAACACGCGCGGATGGCGTGACCACAACGGCGCGCCCGGCAGGGGGCAGTGCAGCGGCAGGTCCTTCTCGGTGACGTCGACGCGCCGTGCGGTATCGGTGCTCACGCCTTGCCCTTTTTGAGCGGCACCGGCGTCAGCCAGTGGGCATGCTTGCGGTCCTTGCCTGTGACCACGTCGAAGAACGCTTTTTGCAGCTTCTTGGTTACCGGCCCGGCCTTGCCCGCGCCGATTGTGCGCCCGTCGAGCTCGCGAATCGGCGTCACTTCGGCCGCGGTGCCTGTGAAGAAGCATTCGTCGGCGATGTAGATGTCGTCGCGCGTCAGGCGCTTCGAAATGACCTGGTAGCCGAGCTCGCCCGCCAGCTCGATCACCGAAGTGCGCGTGATCCCGGTGAGCGCCGAGGTGAGTTCGGGCTCCCAGAGCTTGCCGTCCTTCACCACGAAGATGTTCTCTCCGGCGCCTTCGGCGACGAAGCCGTCGACATCGAGCAGCAGGCCCTCGTCGTAGCCGTGCTGCGTGGCCTCGAGGGTGGCGAGCACCGAGTTCGGATAGGTGCCCGACATCTTGGCGCGCGCCATGGTGACGTTGACGTGGTGGCGCGCGT
>DASTTC010000223.1:0-6003 GCA_035760345.1 Burkholderiales bacterium
CCGCGATTGCGCTTCGCGATCACCACGCCTTCGAACGCCTGCGCACGCTTGCGCTCGCCCTCGACCACGTTCACGTTCACCACCACCGTGTCGCCGGGGGAGAAATCCGGAATGGTCTTCGCCAGCCGCTGGATCTCTTCCTGCTCGAGTTTCTCGATCATGTTCATGTCTGCACTCCGCTCGTCGTCTCGCGCTTGAACTCTTCAAGCAAGCCCTGTTCCTCGTCGCTCAGGCGCCGCGCCGCGATCAACTCCGGCCGCCTCTGCCACGTCCGCCCCAGCGCCTGCTTCAGGCGCCAGCGCCGGATGTTCTCGTGGTGCCCCGACATCAGCACCGCCGGCACCCCTTGGCCCGCATACGACTCGGGCCGCGTGTACTGCGGGCAATCCAGCAGACCCGCGGCGAACGATTCCTGCGCCGCCGACTCGCCGTCGCCCAGCGCCCCGGGCAACTGCCGCACCGTGGCGTCGATCAACGCCATCGCCGCGAGTTCCCCGCCCGAGAGCACGAAATCCCCGAGCGACAGCTCTTCGTCCACGCGGCGGCGAATCAGCCGCTCGTCGACGCCTTCGTAGCGCCCGCAGAGCAGCGTCACCGCGGTCCTGCCCGCCAGCTCCAGCACCTTTTCGTGATCGAGCTTCCTGCCTTGCGGCGAGAGAAAGATCACCTTTCCGCCGCCCGCGGCCTGCGCCGCGTCCAGTGCCTTGTCCAGCGGCTCGGCCAGCATCACCATGCCGGGCCCGCCGCCGTACGGCCGGTCGTCGACCGTCCGGTAGTTGTCCGTCGTGAAATCGCGCGGATTCCACGTCTCGAGGCGCCACAACCCCGCCTCCAGCGCCTTTCTCGTGATGCCGCTCGCGCTCACCGCCGCGAACATCTCCGGGAAAAGCGTCACCACGTCGAAGCGGATCACCAGTCCGCTCCCCACTGCACCTCGATGCGCTTCGCCTCGAGGTCCACTTTCGTCACCACGCTCGGCACCCAGGGAATCAGCCGCACCCGCTCGCCCGACACCTGCATCACGTCCTGCGGCCCGTTGCTGAGCCACTGCCGTACCACGCCCAGCTGCGTGCCCTGCGCATTCACGACCTGCAGCCCGATGAGATCGGCGAGGTAATAATGGCCCTCGCCCATCGCCGGCAGCGCGTCCCGCGCCACCGACACATCGCGCCCCTTGAGCGAGAGCGCCTGCTCCCGGGTGTCGATGCCCTGGAGCTTCGCGATCACCGTAGCGCTGTGCACCCTGGCCTGCTCGACCGGGCGGGGTTCATCGCCCAGCCACCATTCGCTCGCCCCCGCCAGGTGCTCGTGCACCCCGGCCCGGGGATTCACCTTGACCCATCCGCGCACGCCGTACGACCCGGCCACGCGGCCCAGCGCAATCAGCTCAGGCGGCCTTCTTGCCAAACTGCTTCACGAGCCGCTTCACCGTGCTCGAGAGCTGCGCGCCTTTGCCCTGCCAGTGCTTGAGCCGCTCCACGTCCACGCGCAGCGACTCGCGGCCCTCGGGCGCCTTCGGGTCGTAGAAGCCGACGCGCTCGATGAACTTGCCCTGCGCCGCGCGGCGCGAATCCGCCACCACCAGGCTGAAGAAGGGCCGCTTGTTCGCGCCGCCTCGCGCCAGTCGAATCACCACCATGTTGGAAACCCCGTGAACCGCGAAAAGGCGCGGATTATACGGGAGAAATCAGCGATTTGGAACGTCCAGCGTGCCGCCCAAGGCGGCGACACCGTCGCGCAGGGCCTGCACCGCGGGGGGGACTTCCGCGGGTGCACCCCGTACCCCGAGTTCAATGTGGCGGCGCGTGCCGTCCATGCCCATGCTGGGTAGGCTGAAAGCCTTCAGACCCGGGTACTTGGCGTTCACATCCTCCATCAGCGGCGCAACCGCCGATTCGGGCAGGTCGTAGACCAGCAGCGAGCCCTCGGCCCAGCGCTGCGAGTCAAAGAGGCCTCGGTACTTCTCCTCCAGCACCCACTCCAGCATCGGCCAGGCCATCTGCGGGAAGCCGGGGACGAAGTAGTGGTGCCCCACCGAGAAGCCCGGGATGCGGTTGAAGGGATTGGGCACGATCTTCGAGCCGCGCGGAAACTCGCCCATCTTGAGGCGTTGCGCGTTGGTTTCGGCGCCGAAGCGCCCACGGATCTCGGCTTCGGCTTCGGGATGCAGCGCGAGGGCGACCCCGAGCGCCTCGGCCGCGCACTGGCGCGTGTGGTCGTCGGGCGTCGCGCCGATGCCACCGAAGCAGAACACCACGTCGTCGGTCGCCAAGGTGCGCTTCAGTGTCGCCGTGATGCGCGCCGGCTCGTCGCCGAGGTGCTCGCACCAAGCCAGGCGCAGGCCGCGCCTGGCGAGGGCTTCGATCAGCCACGGAAAATGCTTGTCCTGGCGCTTGCCGACGAGGATCTCGTCGCCGATCACCAGCGCGCCGAACCCCGCGCTCACGGCACCTTGGCCTCGATCGGCGCTGCGCGCTGCGCCTTGAGTGCCGCGAGCAGGTAGTGGATGAAAGCAAGGCCCAGGAGCACCGGCGCGAACAAGCCGACCAGCGGGATGTAGGCGGCGAGCGCGAGGATCAGGCCCATCAGGTAGAGCGAGCCGCGGTGGGCGCGGAACAGCGCGAGCATCTCCCGGGCGTCGGCGTGCTCGGCAAGCGCGTCGTAGCGCAGCACGCGCTGGTTGACCCAGCCGAGGATGAAGATCGGGATCAGCGGCCACAGCGGCGGGAAGATCCAGAACGGGATCGAAATGAGCCCCAGGCCGATGAGGCCGGAGAGCCCCACCACGCCGTTCCACACGCTGCCTGCAAGGCTGCCGCCGCGCCGGCGCGCGAGCTCCGGGTAGGCGCGGCTCGCCACGTGTTCGACCATCGCCTGCATGCCGAAAATCGACAGGATCAGCAGCGCCGTGAGCTGGATCAGCGGCACCAGCATGATCAAGATCAGCACCTTGGCGAGGAACAGCGTGGCGGTGGTGAAATCCCATTGCGCGACGAACGGCACCAGCGCGATCCCCTGCTGCAGCCACTCGGCGAGGGTGAGCGCGAGCTGCGCCCAGAAGATGATGGCGAGCGTGCCCCACAGGCCGAGCGCGAGCGCGAGCGGCCAGACCATCAGCCAGATCATCCGCGGGTGCAGGATGTTGCCGAGCGCGTAGCCGAGCGAGCGCAGGATCGAGGTCATCGACGGATACTTTGCCACAGTTTCGTCAGGCGCTTGGCCGACACCGGCACCGGCGTCTTCAGCGCCTGCGCGAACAGCGATACGCGCAGCTCCTCCAGCAGCCAGCCGAACTGCTCACGCTGCGCCTCCAGCGGCCGCGGCGCGCGCAGCCACGCGGTGAGCAGCGGCGCGAGCTCGGCCATCAGCCGCGCATCCCTCGCCGGATCGGCGCGCAGCTTGTCCAGGCGCACCTCCACCGCTTTCAAGTAGCGCGGGTAGTGCTGCAGCCGCGCCCAGGGCGTGCTGGCCAGCCAGCCCGGCGCGACGAGGCGCGCGAGCTGCTGCCGCATGTCCTCGGCCGCCCGCGGGTGGGGCTTTGCCGCCTGCGCGAGTTTCTTCTGCAGGTCGGCCTGCACGGCGAGGATCGCCGACGCGGTACGCGCGACTTCCTGCGCGATGAGCATGAAGCGGCTGCGGCCGGCCTCCACTGCGCGCGCGAACTCGGTGGCGAGGGTGGGCACCGAATCGGCGAGGCACGCCCGGTCGAGCGAGGCGGCGACGAGGTCCTCCTTCAGCGGCGCGAGCACTATGTCCTTCGACCAGCCGCGCTCCAGGTCGCGGATGCGCTCCTTGAAGGCGATTGCGAGCAGCCGCCGAACGCCAGCGCGGTGCAGCTCCGCCGCGCGCTCCGGCGTATCGAACACCTGCAGCGTGACGGCGTCGCCGGCGTCGACCAGCGCCGGGTATCCGACGAGCCTCTGCCCGCCGCGCTCGATCTCCATCACCTCGGCCAGGTCGCCCAGGTTCCAGCCAGTGTGGCGCGCGAGGCTGTCGTCGGGCTGTAGCTGGGCTTCGTTCTCGCGGCCGAGCTCGCGTTTGAGCTCCGCGAGGTTGCGGCCCATGCCGAGCTGCCGCCCGTGCTCGTCCAGCACCAGGAAGTTCATGTGCAGGTGCGGCGGCGCCGAGTCGGGGCGCAAGGCATCGAGCGGCACGTCGAGCTGCAGTTCGGCGCGGATGTGGCGCGCGAGGGCCTGCGCGAGCGGGGTGTCGGTGGGCGGCACCTTCGCCGCGAAGTCTGCCGCGAATTCTTCCAGCGGCCCGAGCTTGTGTCGCAGGCGCTGCGGCATCGACTTCGCCAGCGTGCGCACCTTCTCCTTGAGCAGGCCGGGCACCAGCCACTCGCAGCGCGCGGCCGGCACCTGGTTGAGGAGCGCCACCGGCACCGTCAGGGTCACGCCGTCGCGCGGCGAGCGCGGCTCGAAGTGGTATTCGAGCCTGTAGGCATTGGCCCCGAGCCTGAGCTCGTGCGGGAAATTTTCGGTGGTGATGCCCGCCGCCTCGTGACGCATGAGGTCTGCGCGCTTGAGGACCAGGCGCTTGGGGTCCTCCGTTTCGGCGTCCCGCCGCCACTTCTCGAAGTCCGCGCCGTTGTGCAGGCCCTCCGGAATGCGCGCGTCGTAGAACGCGCGGATCAGCTCGTCGTCCACCAGGATGTCGGGCCGGCGCTGCTTGTGCTCCATGCGCTCGATGTCGGCGATGAGCCGCCGGTTATGCGCGAAGAACGCCGCGCGCGTGTCGAATTCGCCTTCGACCAGCGCCGAGCAGATGAAGATCTCCCGCGACAACACCGGATCGTGCGGCCCGTAGTGCACGCGCCGCTGCGTGTACACCGGAAGGCCGTAGAGCGTGCCGCGCTCCAGCGCCACCACCTGCGCGCGCTGCTTCTCCCAGTGCGGATTGTCGCGGTGGTGCTTGAGGAGGTGCCCGCCCAGTTCCTCCAGCCACTGCGCGTCGATGGTCGCCACGGTGCGTGCGTACAGGCGCGTGGTCTCCACCAGCTCGGCGGCGACGATCCACTTGCCGGGTTTCTTCGTCCCCGAGCCCGGGTGCACGCGGAACTTGATGCCGCGCGCGCCGGTGTAGGCTTGGTCAGCGTCCTGCAGGCCGAGATTGCCCAACAGCCCGGCGAGGAGCGCGCGGTGGATGGCGCGGTAGCCTTCGGGCTTGTCGGGCTTCGCCGAGGAGCGCTTCCAGTCGAGCTCGCCCACCGCGCTCTCGAGCTGCGCGTGCACGTCGCGCCATTCGCGCAGGCGCGGGTAGGAGAGGAAATTCTCGCGGCACAGGCGCCGCAGCCCTTGCTCGCCCTGCAGCTTCCAGAGCTTCAGGAAGGCGAGGAAGTCGGAGCGCTCGTCGGCGAATCTCGCGTGGCGCTGGTCGGCGGCGGCCTGCTTGTCGAGCGGGCGCTCGCGCGGGTCCTGCACGCTCAGCGCAGCGGCGATCACCAGCACCTGGTCGAGGCAGCCCTCCGCGCGCGCGGCGATCAGCATGCGGCCAACGCGCGGGTCGAGCGGCAGGCGCGCGAGCTCGCGCCCCACGTCGGTGAGGCGATTTTCCTCGTCCACCGCCCCCAGCTCGGCGAGCAGCCCGTAGCCGTCGGTGAGGGCACGTGGCTCGGGTGCGTCGAGGAACGGGAAGTCCTCCACCCTGCCCAGGTTGAGGGAAAGCGCCCGCAGGATCACCGCGGCGAGCGAAGCGCGCAGCACCTCGGGGTCGGTGTAGGCGGGCCGCGCCTTGAATTCGTCTTCGCCGTACAGGCGGATGCAAATGCCGTTCGCCACGCGCCCGCAGCGGCCGGCGCGCTGCTGCGCCGCGGCCTGCGAGATGTTCTCCACGCGCAGCATTTCCACCTTGTTGCGGTATGAATAGCGCTTGACGCGCGCCTGTCCCGCGTCCACCACGTAGCGGATGCGCGGCACGGTGAGCGAGGTCTCGGCGACGTTGGTGGCGAGCACCACGCGCCGCGCGCCTTTCGGGTGGAACACGCGGTCCTGCTCGGCCGCC
>DASTTC010000224.1:0-11496 GCA_035760345.1 Burkholderiales bacterium
GCGCGCGTCGAACAGCGCCTTCACCTGGGCGGCGTCGTTGTAGTCGAGCACCACCGTGTGCGCGGCGGTCTCCGGCGGGACGCCGGCCGAACTCGGGTTGCCGAAGGTGAGCGCTCCCGAGCCCGCCTTGACCAGCAGCGCATCGGCGTGGCCGTGGTAGCAGCCCTCGAACTTGACGATCAGGCTGCGGCCGGTGAAACCGCGCGCGAGCCGGATTGCGGTCATGGTGGCCTCGGTGCCCGAGGACACCAGGCGCACCATCTCGAGCGAGGGGACGAGGCGGCACAGCAGCTCCGCCATTTCGACTTCCGCTTCGGTCGGTGCGCCGAAAGAAAGCGCTCGCGAGGCGGCGGCCTGCACCGCTTCCACCACCTGCGGGTGCGTGTGCCCGACGACCATCGGCCCCCATGAGCCGACGTAATCGATGTAGCGCCGCCCGTCCGCGTCCCACAGGTGGGCGCCGCTTGCGCGCTCGAAAAAGGGCGGCGTGCCGCCGACGGCGCGAAAGGCGCGCACCGGCGAATTCACGCCGGCGGGGATGCGCGCCTGGGCACGCAGGAATAGCTCCTCGTTACGCGGCTTCATGCTCGAACAGTCTCCCATAGTCCCTGGCGCGCGCGGCCACGTCCGGCGCGTCGAACAAATCCGAAATGACCGCCAGGCAATCGGCGCCCGCGGCGAGCAGTTGCGGGGCGTTCGCCAGCGTGATGCCGCCGATGGCCACCTTGGCAACGCCGAAGTCGAGCGCGAGCAGCGAAATCGCAGCGCGTACCGCGGCGGGCTTGGTGGTGGAAAGGAACATCGAACCGAATGCGACATAGTCGGCGCCCGCCGCTACCGCGCGTGCGGCAAGCGCCGCGTTGTCGTAGCAGGACGCGCCGAGCAGACGCCCGGGCAGTCGCGTGCGCGCCGCAGCGAGGTCGCCGTCCTCGCGCCCAAGGTGTACGCCGTCGGCGTCCACGGCGAGCGCCAGGTCCACGTCGTCATTGACGATGAAGGGAACGCGATGCGCGCGGCACAGGCGCGCGAGCGCACGGGCCTCAGCATGTCGCCGCGCGGCATCGGTGGACTTGGCGCGGTACTGCAGCGCGCATAGCGCACCGGAAGCGAGCGCGGGCTCGACTCGCGAAAGGTCCGCCGGCGTGATCGCGTACAGTCCGCGCAGCGGCCTCATCGCGCGTGCAGCCGGTCGGGGACCGGTTGACCGGTGCCCGGCCGGTAGCCCCGCTCGAGCGCGCACCAGGTGTAGTCCTGCGCGCTCCGTACCGCTTCGATCACGCCATCGCCCTGCGCCAGGCGGGCCGCGATGGCCGAGGCAAGGGTGCAGCCCGAGCCGTGATAGCTGCCGGGCAAGCGTGGCCAGCGGTCCTCGCGCAGCACGCCGTCGGTGCCGTAGAGCGTGTTCACCACGTCATCGCCCGCCTCGTGGGTGCCGGTGACGAGCACGTACTTGCAGCCCAGCGCGATGAGCGCCTCGGGCCCGCCCAGCGCGCGCGCCTCCAGGCTGTTGGGCGTCGCCACGCTCGCTCGCGGCACCAGGAACTCGCGCACCGCGACCGCATCGCCGAGCGCGTCCCCGCGCGCAGAAGCAAGCACCGGGTCGAGTACCACGGGGACACCCGGCATTTCGGCGAGCAGCGTTGCGATGGCTTGCGCGTTCGCGGCACTGCCGACCACGCCGATCTTCACCGCGAGCACGCGTGCATCCGCGCGCACGCAGCGCGCCTGCGCTTCGACATGCGCGGCGTCGATGCTGTGCAGCGACGCGACGCCGTGCGTGTCCTGCACCGTGTACGCGGTGAGCACCGAGAGCGGATGGCAGCCCAGGCTCGCGAGCGTGAGCACGTCGGCCTGCAAGCCGGCGCCGCCGGTCGGATCCGAGGCGGAGAATGCAAGGACGTTCGGCGGTGCGCAAACCATGGGGAGCGCGGCCGGGCCGCGGCGTGAAGTACGCTAAGATGCCGCACGATTCTAACTCACACGGCACGCATCGCCTGATGACCGAAAGCCAAGTGCAGTACAAGACCTGGATGTGCCTGATCTGCGGCTACGTGTACGACGAAGCCGCAGGCGCGCCGGACGAGGGGCTCGCGCCGGGTACCCGCTGGGAGGACGTGCCGATCAACTGGACCTGCCCGGAATGCGGCGCACGCAAGGAAGATTTCGAGTTGGTCGAGATCTGAGCGCGCCCCGCCGCGCTTGGACCTGAAATGGCTGCGCGGCGTGGCGGTGCTGCCGCCGCGCCGGCTGCTTGCGGTGCTCGCCGCCGCGCTTGCCGCGCTGCTCGTGGTCGCGCTGTGGCTGGCCTGGTCGGAGTACCGGCAGGCGCACTTCGGCGAAGGCCACGTGGCTGCGGCGACCGAGATGCGCATGCTGTCGCAGCGCCTGGCGAAGGCGGCGCTGCGGGGATTGCGCGGCGACGTCGAAGCTTTTCCGCAGATCCAGGCGAGCCGCGACGGTTTCGCGGCATCCATCGCGCTGCTGGCGCGCGAACCGCGTGCGCCGCGTGCCCTCGAGGCGCTTTCCGCGGACTGGGTGCGCATGGAAAAGAACGCCGCCACGCTGCTGCGCGATCAGCGGCTGCTGGTGGCGCTGGCCGCGGCCGCCGCCCGCATGGAGCGCGCCAACCCCGAGTTGCTGGAACGCGCCGAGCGGGTGCAGAACCTCAAGCTCGCGCAAGGCGCGCTACCGGCGGAGGTATCGGCGGCCAGCCGCCTGGTGATGCTCACGCAGCGCATGGCGCGCGGCGCGCAGCACCTGCTCGCCGCCGACCGCGTCGAGCCCGAGATCGAGTTTCTGCTGGGCAAAGACGTGAACGAGTTCCGCGGCACGCTGGCGCAGCTGCGCGCTGCGGCGCGCAACGACGCGATGGTCGAAGCGCTCGAGCGGCTCGCGGCGAGCTTTGGCACTTACCAGGATTCGATCGTCGCGGTACTCGGCACGCGCGAGCGGCTCGCGGGCGCGAAAGCCGCGGCATTCGCGCTGCACGCGGATGCCGACCGGCTTCTCGAGGCAGTGGATCGCGTGGTGGCGGCCTATCGCGCCGCGCCCTCGCGCGCGGCCTACCGGGCGGGTCTCGCGGCGACGGCGGTTGCGCTCGTCGCAGTGCTGCTGCTGCTTGCATTTGTGTACGTGTATGACGAGCGGCGCAGCCGCGAGGCGGCCGCACGGCGCCTAGCGGTGATGCGCCGCTATCACGAGCGCGACCTGGAGGCGGTCGACGCGTTGCGCCGCGACCTCGAGACGCTGGCCGCGGGCGATCTCACCGTGCACGCCGCCGTGGGCAGCGAAATCACCTACCCGGCGGCGGCCGCGCTGAACGACGCGCTCGACGGCCTGCGCGCCCTGGTGTCGCGCATCGCGCATGCGGCGGAACGCGTCGGCGGCGCGTCGGGCTCGGCCCAAGCGGCTGCCGATGGGCTGCTCGAGTCGGCGCGGCGGCAATCCGATCGTGTGAAAGGCGCGAGCGCGCGCGCCCTCGGCATGGCGCGCGCGGTCAACAACCTCTCGGCGCGCGCCAACCAGTCGGCGGCGCTCGCGCAGGACTCGCTCGCGGCGGCCGTGCAGGGGCGCCAGGCGGTGCAGGCCGCGCTCTCGGTGGTCGGCGATATGGGGCGGCGCGTGCGCGTGGCGGCGCAGACCGTGGACCTGGTGCGCGGCGCCTCGCCCGAGATGGCGCGCACCTCGAAGCTTCTTTCGCAGATCGCGGCGCAGGCCGAGGCGCTCGGCGCGAGCGCCTCGGGGCGCACGCTGGTCGAGCTCGGCGAGCGCCTGCGCGCGCTCGCCGAGAACGTGGGCGAGGTGTCGAAGGTCGCCCAGTCGCAGGGCGCGGCGGCGAGCGCCATCGCGGGCGGCGTGCGTGAGTCGCTCGCCGGTGCCGAACAGGCGGCCGAGGCGGCGATGCGCGCGGCGGCCGCGGTGGAGGAAGTGGCGGCGTTGCTGCGCGAGCTGCGCGAGGCGCTGGAGACGCTGCGCTATTGACGGATCGCGCCGGGATCCAACGCCATGGGTTAAAATAGCCGCTTAGAGTGTCCTCGATCAATCTGACGCACCACTTCCTGATCGCCATGCCCAACATGGCCGATCCGTACTTCGCCAAGAGCCTCACCTACGTCTGCGAGCACAACGAGCACGGCGCGCTCGGCGTGGTCGTCAATCGCCCCATCGACCTGACCCTGCAGGCGCTGTTCGAGCGCCTGTCGCTCAAGCTCCAGGAAAAGACCCTGTCCGACGCGCCGATCTACTTCGGCGGCCCGGTGCAGACCGACCGCGGGTTCGTGCTGCACGAGCCGGCCGGCAACTGGCAGTCCACGCTTCATGTGCGCGACGCCATCGGCCTGACCACGTCGAAAGACATCCTGGAGGCGGTCGGCCGGGGCGAGGGCCCGGAGAAGCTGCTGGTCA
Organism: Burkholderiales bacterium; assembly: GCA_035760345.1. Lineage (GTDB taxonomy): Bacteria > Pseudomonadota > Gammaproteobacteria > Burkholderiales > SG8-39 > JAABQT01. Next base: position 4,405 of record DASTTC010000224.1, read on the forward strand.
CCCTCGGCTATGCGGGATGGTCGGCGGGCCAGCTCGAGCACGAGATCGGGCAGAACGCCTGGCTCACGGTGGAGGCGAAGGACGCGATCATCTTCGACCTGCCGTCGGAAGAGCGCCTGGCCGCGGCGATGGAGCTGCTCGGCGTGGACTTCGCGCGCCTGGCGGATTCGGCGGGACATGCCTGAGACGGCACGCACCGTCCTCGCCTTCGATTTCGGCACCAAGCGCATTGGCGTTGCAGTAGGGGAAGCGGAGCTCGGCACCGCGCACCCGCTGCCCGGGATTGCCGCGCCCGGGTTCGCCGCGATCGAGAAGCTGGTGCGCGAATGGCGCCCCTCGACCCTGGTGGTGGGGCTGCCCGTGGCCGAACGCGGCCAGCATGCGCTGGCCAAGCGCGTGCAGCGCTTCGCCCGCCAACTCTCGGGGCGCTTTCGCCTGCCGGTGGAAACCGTGGACGAGCGCTACACGTCGGTGGAAGCCGAGCGCCTGCTGCGCGGTGCGAAGAACAAACCCGTCGATTCGGTGGCCGCGCAACTGATCCTCGAACAGTACTTCCATGGCCGCGCTGCCTGACGTCGAGGCGCTCTGCGCCCAGCTCGCGCGCGAGCTGCAGGGCCGCGTCGGCCCGGCGAGCGCCATGGTGGGTATCCACACCGGCGGCGCCTGGGTCGCCGAGCGGTTGCACGCGGCGCTCGGCCTGAAGGAGCCGCTCGGCCTCATCGATCCCGCCTTCTACCGCGACGACTACGCCAAGCAGGGGCTCGCCAAGGATCCCAAGCGCTCGAGGATTCCCTTCGACGTCGCGGGCAAGGACCTGCTGCTGGTGGACGACGTGCTCTACACCGGGCGCACGGTGCGCGCCGCGATGAACGAGCTGTTCGACTATGGGCGCCCGGCTTCCATTACGCTCGTGGTGCTCGCCGAGCGCGACGGGCGCCAACTGCCGATCTGCGCGCGGCACGCGGGCGTGAGACTCGAGGTGCCCGCAGGCATGCGGCTGCGCTTGAAACGGGACGACCGAGGCACGCTCGCGCTGGAGCTGGAACGTGCCCCGTAATCCGCAACTCAACGCCAGCGGCGAGCTGCAGCACCTGCTGTCGATCGAGGGGCTGCCGCGCGAGCTGCTCATCAAGATCCTGGACACTGCGGAGTCCTTCGCCGGCGTCACCGAGCGCGACATCAAGAAGGTTCCCCTGTTGCGGGGCAAGAGCGTGTTCAACCTGTTCTTCGAGGGTTCTACGCGCACGCGCACCACGTTCGAGATCGCCGCCAAGCGGCTGTCGGCCGACGTCATCAACCTGAACGTGGCCGCGAGTTCCACGGCGAAGGGCGAATCGCTGCTCGACACGGTAGCCAACCTATCGGCAATGCAGGCCGACATCTTCGTCGTGCGCCACGGCTCTTCGGGCGCGCCTTACCTCGTCGCGCAGCACGTGAAGCCGCACGAGCACGTGATCAACGCCGGCGACGGGCGCCACGCACATCCGACACAGGGGCTGCTGGACCTCTACACCATCCGCCACTACAAGAAAGACTTCTCCGGCCTGGCGGTGGCGATCGTCGGCGACGTGCTGCACTCGCGCGTCGCAAGGTCCCTGATTCACGGCCTCACCACGCTCGGCGTGCCCGAGGTGCGCGTCATCGGACCGCAAACGCTGATCCCCGCGGGCGCCCAGGGGCTGGGCGTGCGCGTGTACCACTCGATGCGCGAGGGCCTGAAGGACGCCGACGTGGTGGTGATGCTGCGGCTGCAGAACGAGCGCATGAGCGGCGCGCTGCTGCCCAGCGCGCAGGAGTTCAACAAGCACTACGGACTGACCGCCGAGAAGCTCGCGCTGGCGCGGCCCGACGCCATCGTCATGCACCCCGGACCGATGAATCGCGGCGTAGAGATCGATTCGTCAGTGGCCGATGGCCCGCACTCGGTGATCCTGCCGCAGGTCACCTTCGGTATCGCCGTGCGCATGGCCGTCATGAGCATGGTGGCGGGAGGCGGATGAAACTCCTGGTGAAAGGCGCTCGGGTGGTCGATCCGGCGAGCGGGCGCGACGGCCCTGGCGACGTCGCGGTGGTCGACGGACGCATCGTGGCTTCGATGCCCGGAAAGCCCGACCGCGTGCTCGATGCCAAAGGGCTGGTGGTGGCGCCGGGGCTGATCGACCTTGCCGCGCGGTTGCGCGAGCCCGGTTACGAGTACAAGGCGACGCTGGAATCCGAGATGGACGCGGCTGTGGCCGGCGGCGTGACCAGCCTCGCCTGTCCGCCCGACACCGACCCGCCGCTGGACGAACCGGGCCTCGTGGACATGTTGCGCCGTCGCGCCAAGGCGCTCGAGCGCGCGCGTGTCTATCCGGTGGGCGCGCTCACCGTGAAGCTCGAGGGCCGGCAATTGACCGAGATGGCCGAACTCGCGGAAGCGGGCTGCGTGGCGTTCTCCCAGGCAAACGCGCCGGTCGCCGACACCGAAGTGTTGTGGCGCGCGTTGCAGTACGCGGCAACCTTCGGTTTTCCCGTGTGGCTGCGCGCCGAGGATCCCTGGCTCGCCAAGGGCGGCGTGGCGCACGATGGCGACGTGGCGACGCGCCTCGGGCTGGCGGGAATTCCCGCGTTCGCGGAGACCGTGGCGCTCGCGACGCTGCTCGAGCTGGTGCGTGCCACCGGCGCGCGAGTGCACGTCTGCCGGCTCTCCAGCGCGGCCGGCGTCGCCCTGTTGCGGCGCGCCCGGCACGACGGCTTGCCGGTGACCTGCGACGTCGGCGTGCACCACGTGCACCTATCGGAGATGGATCTGGGATTCTTCGACGCGCAATGCCGGCTCCAGCCGCCGCTGAGGAGCGCGCGCGATCGGGACGCGCTCGCCGCCGGCCTGGCCGACGGCACCATCGATTGCATCGTGTCCGACCACACCCCGGTGGACGAGGACGCGAAGCTCCTGCCCTTCGCCGAGGCCGAGCCCGGTGCGACCGGGCTGGAACTTTTGCTGCCGCTCACGCTCAAGTGGGGAGTGCAGGCAAAGCTCACATTGGCCCAGACCCTCGCGCGCGTCACCAGCGCCCCGGCGGGCGTCCTCGGCGTGGATTCAGGCCGCATCGCCCCGGGAGCGCCCGCCGACCTGGTGATGTTCGATCCGCAGGCGCCGTTTCGCGTCGACGCCCGAGCGCTCAGGAGCCAGGGCAAGAATTCGCCCTTCCTCGGCCTGCAGCTCGCCGGACGGGTGCGCGCCACGGTGGTCGCCGGCAAAGTGGTGTACGAGACGTGAGGCGCCTCGTGCCCGCATGCGCGCTTGCGCTGCTCGCCAGCTGCGGTTCCACGCCCGAGCGGGGCGGCGGGTACTACAAGGACGACGGTCCGGGCGCGCGCGTGCCGCACCTCGCCGCGATCCCCGACGCTGCGCCGCGCCGCGAGCCGCTGCACCGCTGGGCGAACCGGCCCTACGAGCAGTTCGGCAAGCGCTACGTGCCGCTGACGCGCGTCGGCCCCTACCAGCAGCGCGGCACCGCAACGTGGTACGGCAAGCGTTTCCATGGCAATCCGACCTCGAGCGGGGAAACCTATGACATGTACAAGATGAGCGCCGCGCACCCGATCCTGCCCATTCCCAGCTACGCGCGCGTCACCAATCTCGCCAATGGCCGGACCGTCGTGGTGCGTGTGAACGACCGCGGGCCGTTCCACAAAGAACGCATCATCGACCTGTCGTACGCCGCGGCCTACAAGCTGGGGTACATCGATGCGGGAAGCGCCCGGGTGCTGGTGGAGCAGTTGGTTCCCGGCGGCACGCCCTACGCGCTGCAGTGATGGCGACTTTGAAGCGCGCACTGTTCTTGGCGTTGGCGTCGCTTTGTGCCGCCGGCACTGCGTACGCGCAGGCGCAGCAGCCGCCCCAGGTGGCGGGGCGCGCCTTCGTCGTCACCGACCTTTCCAGCGGCCAAGTGCTGGCCGCGGAGAAGGCGGACGAGCGCGTCGAGCCCGCATCGCTCACCAAGCTGATGACCGCCTACCTCGTGTTCGCGGCGCTGCGCGAGGGCCGGATCGCGTTGCAACAGCAGGTGCAGGTGTCCGAGCGCGCCTGGCGTGCGCCAGGGTCACGCACTTTTCTCGAGCTGGGCAAGGCCGTAAGCGTCGAGACGCTGCTGCACGGCATGGTGGTGCAGTCGGGCAACGACGCCAGCATCGCGCTCGCGGAGACGCTCGCCGGGTCGGAAGCGCTGTTCGCGCAGCTCATGAACCGCGAGGCGGCGCGCCTGGGCATGACGCAGTCGCGTTTCGCCAACGCCACGGGCTTGCCCGACGCGCAGCACTATTCCAGCGCGCGCGACCTGGCGCTGCTGGGCACGGCGCTGATCCGCGATTTCCCGCAGGAGTACGCGCGCTACTACCCGATGAAGGAGTTCCGGCACAACGACATCACGCAGATGAACCGCAATCGGCTCCTGTGGCTCGATCCGAGCGTCGACGGCGTGAAGACGGGCTTCACCCAGGTTGCGGGCTACTGCCTCATCGCCTCCTCGGAGCGCGGCGGCCGGCGCCTGCTCACGGTGCTGCTGGGCGCGGATTCGGAGGCCGCGCGCGCGCGTGAGTCGCAGACGCTGCTCAACTGGGGCTACCAGTTCTTCGACGGCGTGCGCCTCTATGAGCCGGGGCAGGCGGTGCGCGCGGTGGACGTGTGGAAGGGTGCCGAGGATGCGGTGAAGGTCGGCTTCGAGCGCGGGCTGGTGGTGACCGTGCCGCGGGGCGAGGCCAAGCGGCTGGCGGCCGAACTGCTCACGCATCCGCCGGTGTTCGCGCCGGTACAAAAGGGCGACAAGGTGGGCGTGCTGCGCGTAGCGCTCGACGGCAAGCCGCTCGGAGAGTACCCGGTGGTGGCGCTGGAAAGCGTGCCGCAGGCGGGTGTGTTCGGACGCGCCTGGGATACACTGCGACTCTGGTTCCGGTAGCGAGGCGCACATGGTGTTCCTGAACGGCGCGTTCCTGCCGCTGGACGAGGCGCGGGTACCCGTGCTCGACCGCGGCTTCATCTTCGGCGACGGCGTCTATGAGCTGATCCCGGTGTATTCGCGCGGGCCGTTTCGCATGGACGAGCACCTGGCGCGGCTCGAGCGCAGCCTCGCTGCGGTCAGGATTGCGAACCCCTACTCGCGCGAGCGCTGGCGCGAGATCGTCCTCGAACTGGTGGCGAAGCAGCCTTGGGACGACCAGGGCGTGTACCTGCACGTCACGCGCGGGGTCGCCAAGCGCGACCACGCGTTTCCCGAGGGCGTGGCACCCACGGTGTTCGCGATGTCGAACCCCCTGGTGAATCCGCCCAGAGAACTCGTGGACAAAGGCGCCGCCGCAGTGAGCGCGGTCGACAATCGCTGGTTACGCTGCGACATCAAGTCGATCTCGCTGATCGGCAACGTGCTGCTGCGCCAGGTGTCTGCCGACGCGGGCGCGGTGGAGACGATCCTGTTTCGCGACGGCGTGCTCACCGAAGCGTCCGCTTGCAACGTCTTCGTGGCGAAGAACGGCCTGCTGCTCGCGCCGCCGAAGTCCAACCTGATCCTGCCGGGCATCACCTACGACGTCGTGGTGGAGATCGCCCGGCAGGTCGGCATCCCGCTCGAATTTCGCGACGTGCGCGAAGCCGAAGTGCGTGCCGCGGACGAGGTGTGGCTGTCGTCCTCGTCCAAGGAAATCCTCGCCGTGGTCGCGCTCGACGGCAAGCCCGTGGGCGACGGCAAGCCCGGGCCGCTGTTTCGCAAGGCCTACGAGGGCTACCAGACGTTCAAGCGGCGCGTGATGCGGAAGGAACCCGTGTCGGCCTGATGCCGATCCGCAACGAACAGACGCTTTTTTCCTATCCCACCGACTTCCCGATCAAGGTGATGGGGAAGAAGGAAAAGCGCTTCGCCGCCACCGTGCTCGGCATTGTCAGGAAACACGCGCCGGATTTCGACGCGGCCACCATGGAACTGCGGCCGAGCCGCCAGGGGACCTACCTGAGCGTCACCTGCACCATCCGCGCCACTTCCCGCGAGCAGCTCGACGAGCTGTACCGGGACCTTTGCGACCACCCGTCCGTGGTGATGGTGCTCTAGGTGCAAGCCGCGCTCGCCACACGCACCGAGACGCTGGGGCTCGTGCCCTACGCGCAGGCGGTTGGGCGCATGCGCGATTTCACGCGCACGCGCGACGCCGACACGCCGGACGAATTTTGGGTGCTCGAGCATCCTCCCGTGTACACGCTGGGGCAGGGCGCGGATCCGAAGTTCGGGGCGCGAATCGCCAACGGCATCCCGGTCGTGCAGTCGGAGCGCGGCGGAGAGATCACCTATCACGGCCCCGGGCAGGCGGTGGTATATACGCTGGTGGATCTGGGCAGGCGCGGGCTCAAGGTGAAGGAGTTCGTGCGGCTGCTCGAGCAATCGGCCATCGATCTTCTCGGCGGCTTCGGTGTCCAGGCCGAGCGCAGGCCTGGCGCGCCTGGGGTGTACGTGGAGGGCGCGAAGATCGCCGCGCTCGGCATCCGCGTGGCGCGCGAGCGCGCCTGGCACGGCATCGCCCTCAACGTGGACATGGATCTTTCGCCCTTCCTCGCCATCGATCCCTGCGGCCTGCCCGGATTGCAGGTGGTGCAGGCGAAGGATTTCGGCATTCCGGGATCGGCGCAGGATGTCGGCATGCGGCTTGCGCGGCTGCTGGAGCAAAGGCTCGAGCATGCGTGAAGCGGGCGTCAAAGTGAAGGGGCAGGCGAAGACCGCGCGCATCCCGGTGAAGATCGTGCCGAAGGCCGCCTTGCCCAAGCCCGAGTGGATCCGTGTCAAGGCGCCGAGCCCCGGCACGCGCTTCCCCGAGATCAAGCAGATCCTGCGCGAGCAGAGGCTGCACACGGTGTGCGAGGAAGCCGCGTGCCCGAACATCGGCGAGTGCTTCGGCAAGGGCACCGCGACCTTCATGATCCTCGGCGACATCTGCACGCGGCGCTGCCCGTTCTGCGACGTCGGCCACGGCCGGCCGCTGGCGCCGGATGCGGAGGAGCCGGCGCACCTTGCCGAGACCATCGCGAAACTGCGGCTCAAGTACGTGGTGATCACGAGCGTCGATCGCGAC
>DASTTC010000225.1:0-2783 GCA_035760345.1 Burkholderiales bacterium
TCGCAATACGGTGGTGGTGATCGAGCACAACCTGGACGTCATCAAGACCGCCGACTGGGTGATCGACCTCGGCCCCGAGGGCGGCGACGGGGGCGGGCGCATCGTCGCCGAAGGCACGCCGGAAGCGGTGGCCGCGAACCCAGCCAGCTATACCGGTCGCTACCTCAAGCAGGTGCTCGCACCCCCGACCCAACGGGCGGCTTGACAGTTACGAACGTTCGTACTATTTTATCGGAGTGATCAGACGCACGAAAGGCGAGCAGACTCGGGCCGCCATCCTCGACCAGGCGGTAGAGGTGGCCAGCCGCATAGGGCTCGAAGGCCTCACCATCGGCACGCTCGCGGATGCCTCCGGCATGTCCAAGTCCGGCCTTTTCGCGCACTTCGGATCGCGCGAAGGCCTGCAGCTCGCGACCCTGGAGCACGTCAAGGCGAGCTTCGGTGAGCAAGTGCTGACTCCGGTTCTGGGCGTCGAGCGCGGCCTGCCCAGACTGCGCGCGCTGTTCCTCGCCTGGATCGGCTGGAAATCCGCGCCCGGTCCCGGCGGTTGCGTGCTGCAATCCGCCGCGCACGAGTACGACGACCGCCCCGGGCTGATCCGCGATTCGGTGGTCGATGGCCAGCGCCGGGGCCTGGCGATGATCGAGCGCGCGGTGCGCGTCGCGATCGAGGAAGGCCACCTGCGCGCCGAAACCGACCCGGCGCAGATCGCGTTCGAGATGTACGGCCAGATCCTGGTCGCCCATAACCACAGCCGCCTGCTCGTTGACCGCGAAGGGCGCAAGCGCGCACTGCTCGCGTTCGACGAGCTGGTCGCGCGCCACGCTGCAACCCCGCCGCAACAGCGCCTCGCGGCCTAATTTCACGGAGAACGACCATGAACCCCGCACAACCGCTGCCAATAAATAGCACGAACGTTCGGTTCATGTTTGAAACGCTGCTGAGGCGCGCCGGGCTGGGCGCCTCGGCGCTCGCCGCCCCCGGGCTCGCCGGTCTGTGGGCCGAGCGGCTGTTCCTCACACCGCCCAAGCCGCGCTATCCCAGTAGCGAGTTCTTCGACCTGATCGACGCGCGCCAGAGCTTCCTGCGTCATCGCGGGCGGCACATCGCCACCTGGCGCTGGGGGCCCGCCGAGGCGTCCGCGGTACTCCTGGTGCACGGCTGGGGCGGGCGCGCGACGCAGATGAGGCGGTTCGTGCCGCAGCTCACCGCTGCCGGCTACCGCGTCATCGCCTACGACCAGCCCGCGCACGGCCTGTCCGACGGCAAGCTCACCGGCTTGCCGGATTTCGCCGATGTGCTCGCCGCAGTCGCGCGCCAGCACGGCAACGTGCGCGCGCTGATCACGCATTCGCTGGGCGGGCCCGCGGCGGCCATCGCGCTGGCGCGCGGGCTGCCCGCCGAGCGGGCGGTCCTCATCAGCCCGCCCTCCGACCTGGTCGACTTTTCGCGCCGCTTCGCGCGCTGGCTCGCCCTCCCGGAGCGCGTGCGCCGCTCGATGCAGGCGGCGATCGAGGAGCGCTTCGGCGAGCGCTGGTCGGACCTGGAGGTCGCGCGCATCGCGCCGCGCCTGCGCGCCGAGGCGCTGGTGATCCACGACCGCCGGGACCTGCAGGTGCCCTGGCAGCAAGGCGCGGCGCTGGCGCGGCATTGGCCGGGAGCGCGCCTGATGAGCACGCGCGGCCTGGGGCACGGCCGTATCCTGGAGAACGACGCGGTCGCGCGCGCGGCGGTGGACTTCATCGCCGGGCGCTCGGCGGTGGCGCAACCGGCGTTACCATCGCTGCCCAATCCCGCCCCGCTCCTCTGACATGGACCGCTCCCTCACCACCACCTGGTCGGACCCGCTTGCCGCATTCGAGGAGGGCAGGAAGCTCGCGCCCATCGAGTACCTGCGCGCCATCCGCGACGGCCGCCTCCCGGACCCGCCCATCGCGCGCCTGCTGGGCATGCGGCTGGTGAAGGTCGAGCCGGGCGAAGCGGTGTTCGAGCTGACCCCGGCGGAGCAGCACTACAATCCGATCGGCGTGGTGCACGGCGGCGTGGCCTTCACCCTGCTCGATTCGGCGATGGGCTGCGCCGTGCAGACCACCCTGCCCGCGGGCAAGGGCTACACCACGCTCGAGATGAAGGCCAACCTGGTGCGCGCGGTGATGCTGCAGACCGGCCCGCTGCGCGCCACCGCGCGCCTGGTGCACGCCGGCAAGACCACGGCCACCGCCGAGGCGCGGCTGGAAGACGCCGCGGGCAAGCTCTACGCCCACGGCACGAGCACCTGCCTGATCCTCGGCTGAGGCTGTTTACAGGCGAGGAGGAATGGGGCGAGAATGGCCGCGCCCCCCCGATCCCGCATGCCCGGCAAGAACTTCCGCTTCGGGCCGACCCCGGAGCATCGCGCCCAGCACCTGTTCGTGTTCCTGCACGGCTGCGGGGCCACCTCCAAGTCCATGATCCCGATCGCGTTCCGCTTCCAGGCGCGCTTTCCCAGCGCCGCCCTGGTGGTGCCGAGCGGCTTCGCCTCCGCCGAAGTCGGCGGCGAGGCGCAGCAATGGTTCTCGAACCGCGGCCTGAACGACGACAACCGCGCCGAGCGCGTCGCCGCCATCCTGCCGCGCGTCGAAACGCTGGTGCGGCGCGAGCAAACCAACTGCGGCGTGCCGTCGGAGCGCACGGTGCTGATCGGCTTCTCCCAGGGCGGCACCGTGGCGCTGGAAGCGGTGAAGCAGCTGCCGGGACTCGCCGGTGCCGTGGTGGCGTACTCGGCGCGCTTCGCGCGCCTGCCG
>DASTTC010000226.1:0-6801 GCA_035760345.1 Burkholderiales bacterium
GCTACGTGTTCAACCGCGCGCCGGTGTGGGTCGACGACATCGTCGGCTTCATGCTGATCGGCATCGTGATGCTCGCCGCGGCGCAGGTATTCCGGCGCGGCGAGCACATCGGCGTGGACCTGCTCACCGCAAAGCTGGGCCCGCGCGCGAAGCGCTGGGCCGAAGGCTGGTCGGCGGCCGCGGTGCTCGCGGTGGCGCTCATCTTCATCGTGAACGGCTGGCGCACGGCGATGTTCTCGCGGCAGCTCGGCATCATCGCCGACGGCCGCGTCGAGATCCCCGTGTTCTGGCTGCAGCTCATCCTGCCGGCGGGCGGGCTGCTGCTGGCGCTCGCGGCGCTGGAAGCGCTCGCGCGGCTCGCGGCCGGACTGCCGGCGACCGCGCAGCCGCATGAAAGTACGGAGGTACCGGAGTGACGGTCGCGCTCATCCTCGCCGGGCTGGTGCTGCTCCTTTTCACGGGGCTGCCGATCTTCGCCGGACTCACGCTCTTCGGCGGGGCGCTGCTCATCGCCACGCAGGGCGGCCTCGGCTCGATCTCGGAAGTGATCTTCGGCGAGCTGAACCGCTACCTGCTGGTCGCGATCCCGCTGTTCGCGTTCATGGCGCACGTCATGATCCGGAGCCGCATCGTCGACGATCTCTACGGCACCGCGTACACGCTCACGCGCCACCTGCCGGGCGGCGTCGGCATCGCCACCATCGCGGCATGCACCCTCTTTGCCGCGATCTCGGGCTCGAGCGTCGCCACCGCGCTCACCATCGGCTCGGTCGCCATCCCGCAGATGATCCGCTTCGGCTACGAGCCGCGCGCGGCTTACGGGCTGGTCGCCGCGGGCGGGACGCTCGGCATCCTGATCCCGCCCTCGGGGCCGATGGTGCTCTATGGCGTAGTGACGGATTCGTCGATCGGCGGCCTCTTCATGGCGGGGCTGATCCCGGGGCTGATCATGGCGGCGATCTTTGCCGCCTACACGATGCTCGCCGCGGGGCTGCGGCACGGCGCGGTGCGCCGCGAGCGGCGCGCCTCGCTCGGCGAAGCGCTCGGCGCCCTGCGCAAGGCCGTGTGGGCGCTTTCGCTTCCCGTGCTCGTGCTGGGCGGGATGTACGCGGGCGTCTTCACCGCGACGGAGGCCGCGGCCGCGGGCGCGACTCTCGCGCTGCTGGTCGGCGTCGCCGTCTACCGCACCGTCGGCTGGCGGGATATATGGGGCTCGGCGATGGACGCGAGCCGCACTTCGGGGATGCTGTTCATGATCCTCGCGGGCGCGACCGTGCTCGGGTTCGTGCTCACCAAGATGCGCATCCCGCACGAGATCGTGCAGGTGGTGGTGCAGCAGGACATCGGGGTGCTCGGGTTCCTGCTCGCGATGATGGCGCTGCTGTTCGTGCTGGGAATGTTCCTGGAGACGATCGCGATCATCCTGATCACCACGCCGGTGATCCTGCCGGCGATGGCGCACCTCGATATCCACCCGGTGTGGTACGGCGTGCTGCTGGTGATCAACCTCGAACTGGCGCTGATCACGCCGCCGGTGGGCATGAACCTCTTCACCATCAAGGCGGTGACCAAGGCGCCGATCGGCGACATCATCCGCGGCGCCCTGCCCTACGTGCTGCTGATCGGCCTGTGCCTGGGCCTGGTGATGGCGCTGCCGCAGCTGGCGCTGTGGCTGCCCGGCACGATGTTCAAATAGGGACAGTCCCTATTTAGAATGCCGTCATGCAAAACCCGATGGGCACGGATGGGTTCGAGTTCATTGAGTACGCCGCCCCGCACCCCAAGGCGATGGGCGCGCTGTTCGAGCGCCTGGGGTTCAAGGCCATCGCGCGGCACCGGCACAAGGACGTGGTGCTGTACCGACAGGGCGGCATCAATTTCATCATCAACGGCGAGCCGGACTCGTTCGCGCAGCGCTTCGCGCGCCTGCACGGGCCGAGCATCTGCGCCATCGCCTTTCGCGTGGCGGACGCCAAGGCCGCGTACGAGCGCGCGGTGAGCCTGGGCGCCTGGGGCTACGCCGGCGTCGCGGCGCCGGGCGAGCTCAACATCCCGGCGATCAAGGGCATCGGCGATTCGCTGATCTATCTCATCGATCGCTGGCGCGGCAAGGACGGCAAAACGCAAGGCGAGATCGGCAACATCGGCTTTTACGACGTGGACTTCGAGCCGCTGGCCGGCGCCGAACTGAACCCCGCGGGCCACGGGCTCACCACCATCGACCACCTCACGCACAACGTGCACAAGGGGCGCATGAAGGAGTGGGCGGATTTCTACGAGCGCCTGTTCAATTTCCGCGAGATCCGCTACTTCGACATCGAGGGGCAGGTGACCGGCGTGAAGTCCAAAGCCATGACCAGCCCCTGCGGCAAGATCCGCATCCCGATCAACGAGGAAGGCACCGAGAAGGCGGGGCAGATCCAGGAGTACCTCGACCTGTACCGCGGCGAGGGCATCCAGCACGTGGCGCTCGGCTCGACGGACCTGTTCAAGACGGTGGATGCGCTGCGCGCCAGGGACGTGAAGCTCCTCGACACCGTCGACACCTACTACGAGATGATCGATGCGCGCATTCCCGGGCACGGCGAGGACGTCGCCGAGCTGAAAAAGCGCAAGATCCTCGTCGACGGCACGAAGGGCGCGCTACTGCTGCAGATCTTCTCCGAAAACCAGCTCGGGCCGATCTTCTTCGAGTTCATCCAGCGAAAGGGCGACGAGGGCTTCGGCGAGGGCAACTTCAAGGCCCTGTTCGAATCGATCGAACTGGATCAAATTCGCCGCGGGGTGCTTAAATAGGGACAGTCCCCGACTAACATGCCCCCACGTTACCAATCTGGGTTTGGCAACACGTTTTCCACCGAGGCGGTGAAGGGCGCGCTGCCTGTGGGGCAGAACTCGCCGCAAAAGACGCCCAAGGGCCTGTACCCCGAGGTGCTCTCGGGCACCGCGTTCACCGCGCCGCGCGTGGAGAACCTCTCGAGCTGGCTGTACCGGCTGCGGCCGTCGGCGATGCACGCGCCGTTCAAGCGTATCGCTAGCGGCCTCATGCGCTCGGGGCCGTTCGACGAGCTCGAGGCCTCCCCCAACCGCCTGCGCTGGAATCCGCTGCCGATCCCCTCCAAGCCCACCGATTTCCTCGACGGCCTGGTGACGATCGCCGGTTCGGGAGAGGCCGCCGCGCAATCGGGGATCGCGGTGCACGTGTATCGCGCCAACCGCTCGATGCAGGAGCGCTACTTCTACGACGCCGACGGCGAGATGATGTTCGTGCCGCAGAGCGGCGCGATCGTCCTCGCCACCGAGCTCGGCGTGCTGGAGGTCGCGCCCGGCGAAGTCGCCGTGGTGCCGCGCGGCGTGAAGTTCCAGGTGCGCCTCGCCGGGCCCGTGCGCGGGTACCTGTGCGAGAACTACGGTGCGCACTTCCGCCTGCCCGAGCTCGGGCCGATCGGCGCGCAGGGTCTCGCGCAGAAGCGCGACTTCCTCTACCCGGTCGCCGCGTACGAGGACCGCAAGGGCAAGTGCGAGCTGGTGGCGAAGTTCATGGGCGCTCTGTGGGCCGCGCAGCTCGGGCATGCGCCGCTCGACGTCGTCGCGTGGCACGGCAACTACGCGCCCTACAAGTACGACCTCGCGCGCTTCATGGCGGTGAACACGGTTACTTTCGACCACGCCGATCCGTCGATCTTCACCGTGCTCACTTCGCCCTCGGGCCAGGCGGGTGTCGCCAACTGCGACTTCGTCATCTTCCCGCCGCGCTGGATGGTGGCCGAGCACACCTTCCGCCCGCCCTGGTTCCACCGCAACGTGATGAGCGAGCTGATGGGCCTGGTGCACGGCGTGTACGACGCGAAGGCCGCAGGGTTCCTCCCGGGCGGCATCTCGATCCACAACTGCATGAGCGCGCACGGCCCCGATGTCGCCACCTACCGCAAGGCGACGCAAGAGGCGCTGGAGCCACACCGGATCGAGAACACCCTCGCCTTCATGTGGGAGTCGCGCTACGTCTTCCGCCCCACGAAGGCGGCGCTGGCAGCCAAAGAATTGCAGAAAGACTATGACCGCGTGTGGGATGGCTTTTGAATAGGGGCAGTCCCTGTTTATGCAAACACATGATCCCGAGCTGAAGAGCTGGGTCGAGTCGGCGAACGACCCGGCCACCGACTTCCCGATCCAGAACCTGCCCTTCGGCGTGTTTCGCCGCAAGGGCTCCAAGGAGGCGCCGCGCGGCGGAGTGGCGATCGGCGACCGGATCCTCGATCTCGCAGCGCTCGGCCTGAAGACCGGGCCGAACCTGAACCAGCTCGCGGCCGCCGGGCGGCCCGCCTGGCGCCAGCTGCGCAAGGTGCTCTCGCTTGGACTGTCCGATCCGAAGCAGTCAAAGCGCTTGGCAAAGTTCCTCGTGCCGATGAAGCAGGCGCAGCTGTTCCTTCCCGTCTCGATCGGCGACTACAGCGACTTCTACACCGGCATCCACCACGCGCTCGCCGTGGGCCGCATGTTCCGGCCCGACAATCCGCTGTTGCCGAACTACAAGTGGGTGCCGATCGGCTACCACGGCCGCGCGTCCTCGGTCGTCGTCTCGGGCACGCCGGTCGTGCGCCCCAACGGCCAGACCAAGGCGCCCGACGCGGCGGCGCCCAGCTTCGGCCCGTCCAAACGCCTCGACTATGAAGTCGAACTCGGCTTCGTCGTCGGCCCCGGCAGTGCGCTCGGCAAGCCGGTCGGCTTGCGGCACGCGCTCGACCACGTCTTCGGCGCGGTGCTGCTGAACGACTGGTCGGCGCGCGACATCCAGGCCTGGGAGTACCAGCCGCTCGGTCCGTTCCTCGCCAAGAGCTTCGCCACCACGGTCTCGCCGTGGATTGTGACGCTGGAGGCGCTCGAGCCGTTTCGCTGCCCGGCGTTCCAGCGCACGGGCGATGATCCGCGTCCCCTGCCCTACCTCATGGACGAGCGCGACCAGCGCACGGGCGGCTACGCCATCGGCACCGACATGTCCCTGAGCTCGGCGCAGATGCGCGCGAAGAAGGTTCCGCCGGTGCGCCTGTCGCGCTGCAGTTTCCGCGATTCCTACTGGACCCTCGCGCAAATCGTCGCACACCAGAGCTCCAACGGCTGCAACCTCGCGCCGGGCGACCTGCTCGGCTCCGGAACCCTCTCCGGCACCGAGCCGGGCAGCACCGGCTCCATGCTCGAGCTGACGCAGGGCGGCAAGGCGCCGCTCACGCTCCCCGGCGGCGAGACCCGGGGATTCATCGCCGACGGCGACGAAGTGATCCAGCGCGGGCGCTGCGAGGCCGAAGGCGCGGTTTCGATCGGCTTCGGCGAAGCGGCGGGTCTGGTGAAGCCGGCGCCCAAGTAGGCGCCGGCCGCGAAAGCCGGACCCGCGGGTTTCCTACCGCCGCAGCACGGGCTGCGGCTGCAGCGTGATCGGCTGCGGTTGCACCGGCTGCGCCACCACCGGCTGCAGGACGCTCACTGGCGGCGCGACGGGAACCGGGATCGGCACCGGCGGCGCCCCGACCACCGGGAACTTCACCGGCGGCGCGGCCACCGGCGGCGTCACCTGCGGCGGCGGCGCGATCGTGACCGGCGGCCCGAGCTTTACCGGCAGCGGGTGCGGCGGGGCGTCGACTGGATTCGCCGGCGCCACGACCCCCGGCTGCTTCACGGCCCTCTTGCCCAAGGCGACGTCCGAGGCCTTGCTTGCTCCCCGGCCCAGCACGCTGCCGAAGCTGGTGTTGGGCGTTTGGCGCGCGGTCGCGTCCGGCGGCTTGTTGTACTGATCGATCGGCGAGAGCAGGATGACCGGGCTGCCTTCGATCTTGACCGTCGCGCTGCGCTGTGTGATGTTCTTGTCGTTGTCGGACACGACCCCCTTGATCGTGCCCGCCTCGTCGCCGGTCGACTGCTTGAACTGGCTCCCGTTCTTCAGCGGGACCTGTTTCGACGACTGCACCGGCTTTTTCTCCATGTCGGGATTGACCCCCCCCATGTTCGGATAGGGAATCGGCACCGGCGCGCCGGGCGAGGGCGTCTTGGCCACGTTCGGCCCAAACGACTGGGTGCCGCCGGAGTCCTTGGTCGTCACCGTGTCCATGGCGACGGTACTGCCCGCGTGTACCACGCCGGCCAGGCCCGCCGCCGCCGCGAAAGCCAGTGCGATCTGCACGATGCTGCGCATGGTGCCCCCCCGGGAGATTTCGACGTTCGGACGGCCAGCCTAAACCCATGCGCCGCCGGAAGCAATCGCCGACCCCCGGGTCCGCCCCAGGTTTGGGACTAGACTTTCCCCATGAGCACGGTTTCCGGGGCGAACCTGCGCGGCGACTACACCAGGGCCGCGCCCGACTACACCGTCGAGCAGGACTGGTCGGCCCACACGTCCGAGGAGCACGCGCTCTTCCGGCGCCTGTACGAACGCCAGGCGAAGCTCGTCGCAAGCTACGCCTGCCCGGAATGGATCGAAGCGATCGGCAAGCTCGACGCGGGCAGCGGCATCCCGAAGTTCAACCACATCAACCGCAGCCTGTCGCAGGCGACCGGCTGGCGCATCGTCGCCGTGCCGGGCCTGATTCCCGACGCGCCGTTTTTCAATCATCTTGCCAACCGGCGCTTCCCGGTCACCGTGTGGCTGCGAAAGCCCGAGGAGTTCGACTACATCGTCGAGCCCGACGTGTTCCACGATTTCTTCGGCCACGTGCCGCTGCTCTACGACCCGGTGTACGCCGACCACCTCGCCGAGTACGGCAAGGGCGGCCTGAAGGCGATGCGCCTGGACGCCATCGGGATGCTCGGGCG
>DASTTC010000227.1:0-2517 GCA_035760345.1 Burkholderiales bacterium
CAGCGAGATGGTGATCAAGTGCGCGCAGATGGCGATCCCGTTCCTCGTCTCGCGCTCGGGGCTCACGCAGATGGGCTACGAGATCGCGCGCAAGTCCGGCATCACGATGCTCGGTCGCGCGAGCGGCCGCCACTACCTTGCGTTCACCGGGCGCGAGCGCCTCGTGCGCACCGCGCCCCGCCCCACCGCGCTCGCCTAGGAGGAAACCGATGATCGAACTGTACTTCGCCCCCGGCGCCTGCTCATTCGTGCCGCATGTGGGCCTCGAAGCGGTCAGGGCCGCCACCGGGGAGAACTTCGAGCCCAAGCTCGTCAAGCTGCACAAGGGCGAGAACAAGACTGCGGAATACCTGGCGATGAATCCCAACGGCCAGGTGCCGGTGCTGGTGGTGGACGGCAAGCCGCTCAGCCAGATCATCGCCATCTGCGACTACCTCGACCGCGGCTTCCCGAAGGCGGGGCTGCTGCCGACGGACGCCTGGCGTCGCGCGCAGGCCCTGTCGCAGCTCGCGTGGATGAACAACACCCTGCACCCGACCTTCACGCACTGGTTCCGCCCGTACGAGTTCACGGACCACGAGGCCGCGCAGGCCGAGGTAAAGCGTTTTGCCGTGGAGAAATTCCGCAAGCACCTCGAGCGGCTGCAGGAGTGGAGCAAGGCGGCGCACCCCTACTGGTTCGGCGACCAGGTGTCGTTCCACGACGCCTACTGCTTCACGCTGCTGCGCTGGGGCGGCTACGCCGGCATCGACCCGGATTCGGTGCCGCAGCTGAAGGCCTACGTCGAGCGCGTGATCCAGGCGCCGCCGGTGGCGCTCGCGCTCGAGCGCGAGCGCGTCAAGCTGGACACCTACAAGAAAGCCGCCTAGGCGGCCGCGGCGCGCAGCTTGCTCGCGGCGAGCGCGTCGCGCCCGGGAAAGAAGAAGGTCGCCGCCAACATGCCCGCGGCCAGCGCGGCGAGCACCAGGAACACGTTGCCGAAGCCGCCTTGCGTGCGGTGCAGGATGGCGATCATCGGCACCGCCACCGACGCCACGCCCAGCGACACCACGTAGCGCACGGACAGCACGCGCGCCCGGTACTCGTCGGCGACGTACCTGCCGACGATGGCGTCGTTGAGCGGGATCTGGCCGAAGACGGCGAGCATCATCAGCACCGCGGCGCCCAGCATCGCCCAGCCTTCCAGGTTCGCCGCAAGGGCGAGCAGCGGGATCTGCGCCAGCGCCACGCCCACCATCAGGCGCTTCACCTCGAACCGGTCGATCAGCGCGCCCATCGCCACCTGCGCGAAGGCGGCCACCGTGTACACCGCGGCGACCAGCGCGCCAACGCCGAAATTGGTCTGCGTGAGCGCCTGCAGGCGCTCGTCGAACACCTTCGGCATCGATACCGTGGTCGAATTGAAGATGATGCCGCCGCACGCGGTGGCGATGAGCAGCACCGTGAAGATGCGCGCCATGGTGCGCCTGTCGACGTGCAGGCCGATCGATTTCGAGGTTTTCTTCACCTTGCCCGGGTCCTTCACCAACGCGAGAAAGCCCGCGCCGGCAGCCACGCAGGCGAGGCCCGGCACGAAGAAGGCCGCGCGCCAACCGGCCAGGTCCACCAGCGCGCCCGTGAGCAGCGCCGCGGCAGCGAGGCCAAGGTTGCCCCACAGGCCGTTCCAGCCCAGCGTGCGCCCCATCTTCTCCGGCGAGGCCACCAGCATGGCGATGCCCACCGGGTGGTAGATGGCGGCGAAGGCGCCGGTCAGCGTGAGGCCGGCGGCGATGTGCCAGGGCTCGCGCGCGAAGCCGGTGACGAACAGCGACACGCCGATGCCGAAGAAGAAGATCGCCATGGTGCGATAGCGGCTCCAGTGGTCGGCGAGCCAGCCCGCGGGGACGGCGCAGGCGCCAAAGGCGATGAACCCGCCGAGCGCCAGCGGCAGCAGCTCCGAGTACGGCCGGTCCCATTCGCGACCGAGCGCCACCACCGCGGTGGGAAACACCAGCATCACCAGGTGGTCGAGCAGGTGCCCGAGATTGAGGAACGGCACCAGCCAGCGGCGATCATGCATGGGCCGAGAGCTTACCTCTTAGAATCCGGGGCATGGACGCTGTTTCAGGAATCGTGCTCGCCGGCGGCCAGGGCCGGCGCATGGGGGGCGTGGACAAGGGGCTCGTCCTCCTGCGCGGCAAGCCGATGGCGGCGTGGGTGCTCGAGCGCTTGAAGCCGCAGGCGAACGAGGTCCTCATCAACGCCAACCAGAACCTCGAGGCCTACGCGCGCTTCGGCTACCCGGTGGTGCCCGACGCGATCGGCGGCTTCGCGGGGCCGCTTGCGGGCCTGCATGCGGGGCTGGCAGCAGCCAGCCACGCCCTTGTCGTAACGGTTCCCTGCGACTCGCCCTTCCTGCCGCTCGACCTCGTCGCGCGGCTGGGGAAGGCGCTCGGCGACAACGATCTCGCGGTGGCGAAGACCGGCAACCAGCCGCACCCGGTGTTCTCGCTCGTGCGCCGCTCCGTGCGTGACCAC
>DASTTC010000228.1:0-5543 GCA_035760345.1 Burkholderiales bacterium
GGCCGAATGGCGAATCGCGTTGGAGAACACTTCCAGGAAGATGCGCTGGATGGCGAGGATCCGCTCCGGCGTGAGGTTCTCCATGCGCGGCAGGGCGGAGACGTTCCAGGCGAGCCGGATGCCGGCGTGCTCGAATACCGAACGCATGCGGTGGCGCACGTTGCCGAGAACCACGCCCACGTCGCCTTCGACCGGCTGCACCGAGTCGACCGTCAGGCGCAGCTCGTCGAGTGCGGCGGCGATGCCTTCGCGGATCTCTTCGTGCTTCGCCTTGCCGGACTGCGCGACGCTGAGCAACGCCACCAGGCGAGCGCCCAGGCCGTCGTGCATGTCCGCCATGATGCGCCGGCGCTCTTCGGCCAGCACGACCTCGCGCTGCGCTTCGCGGAGCCGCTCGTGGCTCGCCTCGATGTCGCGCGTTTTCTCGGCGACGCGGCGCTCGAGCTCCTGCCGGCTCTCCTGCAACGCACGCATGCCAGCGCGCACGCGCTCGGAGATCGGCACGGCGGCGGCGAGCATCGCGAAGGCCGGCGCGAAGTGGATCAGCTGAGGCCAGTCGAACGGAAGGACGCCGTAGGACGCCGCGTAGTCGAGGAAGACCAGAAAGGTCACCGCGTAGTCCGCGACGACGAGCAGGATCACCGCGGGCCGGCGGCGGAGATCTCGAGACATCAGCAGCGGAACCGCGAGCAGGGCGGTCAGCGCGGCGAACGTCATCGCAAACGTCTGCCATACATACGCCGTGGAGCCGCCGACGATGAAGGTGCTGACGAAAGCCGCCACCAGCACGACCCAGACAGCGCCTTCCAGCCGGATGTGCCTGCGGCCGGCGAGCCTGAGGTGCAGGATGAAGAACGGCACGAGGTAGCCGAAGCAGCGCAGGAAGGTCAGTCCTATCCGCATGTCGAACTTCGGGTTCCACTGCGAGACGTACCAAAGGGCCGTGGCAACGAGGAGCGTCACTCCTGACACGCCGTACCAGAACAGCACCGGGTCGCGCCCGGTGCGGACCCACAGCCACAGGGACAGAATCCCGATCGCGCCGAAGGCGGCGGCGACGATAAGAATCATCTGGCCCTGGACCAGGTTTCGCATGGCGGCGCGCGGGGCGAGCTCGGCCGTGGGTCCGACATGGATGCGCGAGATGCCCATGAGCCATTCGGGCGGAGCGCCCATTCGAACGTGAATCGTGTTCTCGCCGGCTTGCAGCAGGCCGCGCGGAATCGGAACCAGGAGCGAAAACAGGGTCGCCCCGTCCGCGTACGACTCGCTCAGGTCCCAGATGGGCTGCCGGTTGACGTAGATGGTGACGCGGTAGGAGCGCAGCTTGAGCAGCTCGAGGCTGTAGCCGACCTTGGGCACGTCGTCCAGGTGGAACTGCATCTGGTAGAAGCCGTACAGGCTGTACATGTAGGGCCTCCCCGGCACGGGCGTCGGCGGATCGCGGTGCCAGGAATGCGGCAGCGTCGCCGGGGTCCATTGGGCGTTCTCGCCCGGAATGACCACCCACCATCCGGATACCCATTTCACGTGCTCGAACGTGTGCACCTGGGCCGCAAGGTCGCCGGCGATAAACAGCAACAGCGCGGCCAGGAGCCGCCTCACAGCAGCCTTCGCCGGTCCGCCTCGAACACGGCTTCCGTCTTGGAGTGCACCGCAAGCTTCTTGTAGATGTTCTTCAGGTGCGTGTGCACCGTCTGTACCGAGACTTGCAATAGCCCCGCAGTCTCGGCATAGGAGAACCCGCGCGCGATCGCGTTGAGGATCTCGGTCTCGCGCGGGGTGAGCAGAGAATCGTCGATCGGTGCAGGCTTTGCCGTGACAAGCCGCTTCAGCACCTGCCGCGCGATCACCGGCGAGAGCGGCGAGCCGCCGTTCCTCAGGTGACGGATGTCTTCCGCGATGTCGTGCTCAAGGGCGCCCTTCAACAGGTAGCCGCGCGCGCCGGCCTCGAGCGCGCCGATGATGCTCTCCTCGTCGCCGAAGATGGTCACCACCAGGACGTCGCAGGAGGGGTGCACGGCGGCGATGCGCTTCACCACCTCCAAACCCGGAATGTCGGGCAGCCCCAGATCGATCAGGAAGACATCCGGCGCCGACTTCGCCAGCCCGGCGAGCGCCTGCGCGCCGTTGCGGTACTCGCCCACCAGCTGCAGCGTCGGATCCGACTGGATGGAGGCAACGATCCGCCGCCTCGCCTCGTCATCGTCCTCGACGAGTGCGACCGTGATCGGCCCCGCCTGCGCGGCCTCCATGGCGCCTCCCTGCGGGAAGCGTACTCCAAGGGGGGGTCGGCCGCGCTACCCGATAAAGGGGACAGACCCTATTTAGTGCAGCTGCGGCTTCTTGAGGAAGTCGTTGCGGTCGATGGAGGCGAGGCGCATCTGCAGGCGCGTGCCGGCACGCGAGATAGTGAGCGGCACTTCCACTCCCGCCGGGCCGAGGCGCCAGACAGAGCGGAACAGCTCGGCGAGGCTGCGCGGGGGTTCGCCGGCGACGCCGACAATGATGTCGCCGAGCTGCAGTCCCGCGCGGTCCGCCGGGCCGCCGGCCGCGAGGCCCGCAACCACCAGCTTGTTGCCCATCTCGGTGGTGTACATGCCGAGCCACGGACGCGCCGGGCGCTGCGCGCGCCCGCGCTTCACCAGATCCTCCAGGATCGGCTCGAGCAGTTCGACGGGCACGAACATGTTGCCCTGCACTTGCTTGTCGCCGTGCTTTTCCTCCACCAGCAGCGAGCCGATGCCGATCAGCTTGCCATCGGCGTCGATCAGCCCCGAGCCGCCCCACTGCGGGTGCGCGGGCGTGGCGAACAGCGCCTCGTCCAGCACGTACTCCCAGTAGCCGGCGAACTCGCGCTTGTCGAACAGCTGGCCCTTGAGCGCGTGCGCACGCCCGCCGTGGCCCGCCACCAGGATGTCGTCGCCCGCCTGCGCGCGCGAAGCGGAGCCGAGCGCGAGCGGCGGCACGCCGAGGCGCCCGAGCGGCAGCACGAGGCCCAAGCCGGTCTGCTGGTCGTAGGCGAGCGCGTGGCCGGCGAGCACCGCGCCTTGCGCGGTGGTGATCCAGACGGCGCTCGCTTCGGTGATCAGGTAGCCGATGGTGAGGATCAGGCCGTCGTCGCGGATGACGACGCCGTTGCCCAGGCGCTCGGTGCCGAGGATCTGCGCGGTGAACGCGTCCTCGGGCACCTCGACGCGCAGCAGCACCATCGCGCCGAGCGCGCGCTCGAGGTCGAAGCCCCATTCCTCGGGCCGGGGCCGCAGCTCCGAGGGAAATGCCCAGTCCGGCTCGCTCATGCGGGCACTGTTGCGCGCCCGCGCGCAGGCGTCAAGCCCCCGCCCGTTACCTCATTGCGTGCCGGCGCGCTTCACCAGGACGCCCTGCGGGCCGCGCTCCATCATGCTGATCTCGCCCGCCAGTTCCGCGCCTTCCTCGACCTTGATCTTGGCGTAGCGGATCTTGCCCGAGACCTTGCCGGTGGCGTGGATCACGAGCTGCTTGCGCACCGTGAGGTCGCCCTCCAGCCTGCCGTGGATTTCCGCAGTGTCCACGGCGACCGTGCCGCAGAACACGCCGGTCTGGGTGATCTGCAGCACGCGCGAATCGAGCGTCGCCTCGATGCGGCCTTCGACCACCAGCGTGTCGCAGTCGGCGATCTCCACGCCCTTCATCTTGATATCGGGGCCGACGATGAGCTTGGATTCCTTGCGCTCGTCGTGCTTGTCGACGACGGGCTTGGCGGCTTCGACAGGCTTGGGCGTCTCGAGCGCGGCGGCGGGCGGCGCGGGCGGCAGCGGCGTCGGGCTGCGGAAGAACGATTCGTTGCGGCGGAACAGGCTGTCCTTCTGAAGCATGGCGGTCTCCCCGATTGGTTGAAAGGCCGGGGTATCGCACGCATGGTTCGTGCCTGTCGTCAAAGCAAATGAAAACAACGGCTTGGAGAGCCAACTTCGAGCTCGTGCGTCGCCGGGCAGCGACGTCGTACGGTGGGCCAACGGCCCACCCTACGCGGAAAAATCGCGCAGAACCTTTCCCGGGAGCGTCGAAAGATCCCGCACGCCGTTCACCCATACGCCGTGCACGCCCAGCGCCGGCGTGGTGAGGCGCGGATGGCCTCCCGGAAGGTCGAACACGCGCTGCTTCGCGCCGCGTCCTACCGTCGCGGGATCAAACAGCATCAAATCAGCGGCATAGCCCGGCTTGAGGATGCCGCGTGCGCGAATGCCGAACAGCTGCGCCGGAGCGCTCGTCAGCTTGCACACCGCCTCGGGCAGCGTCATCGCGCCGCGCTCGCGCACCCAGTGGCCGAGCAGGTGCAGGCCGAAGCCCGCGTCGTTGAAGAACGTGAGATGCGCACCGGCGTCGGACAACGACACCAGGCTGGCAGGATGGCGCAGCATTTCGCCGACGGCTTGCTCGTCGGAATTGAGCAACATGGCGTTGAACACCGTGCCGAGGTTTTCCGCCAGCGCGAGGTCGAGCATCAGGTCGAGCGGGTCGCGCCCGGCGGCGCGCGAGAGCGCCCCGATGGAGCGTTGCTCGACGTCCTTCCTCGCCGATTCGACCACCTCGACCTGGTCCCACTGCCCGTTGAACAGACGAAAGTGCGCGGGCCGGGAGAGCTCCGCGCGCACCGCGTCGCGAAAGCCCTTGTCCGCCAGCTTCGCCTCGTAGGCCGCGCCCTTCAGCGGCAGCGCCGGCTTCCAGGACTCCAGGCCCTCGAACGTGTAGGGCGAGCGCAGCGTGAAATCCATCGACAGCGGGCAGCAGGAGATCGCGCCCACCAGCCGATGCCCGCGCGCGTTGGCCTCGGCAATCGCCTCCAGGTCCTCGAACACGGCGCGCGGGTTGGTGCTGTTGTGCAGCAGCGCCGCGATCACCACCGGGCGCGTGGACTGGGCGGCGAGCGACTCGAGGAACGACACCTTCGTCTGCCCGCCCTTGGTGAGCATGAACAGGCCGCGTCCCGCCTCCTTCAGCGCGCCCACCAGCGCGCGCAGTTCGGACTCGTCGGCAAGGCGCGAGGGCATCGGCAGCCCGCCGTCGCCGTTATGCGCGGGCGAGGTGCTGGAGGCGAAGCCGATCGCGCCCGCGCGCATGCCCTCCAGCACCAGTTCGCGCATGCGCGCGACTTCGTCCGGCGCCGCCGCACGCCGCGGCGCCTCCTCGCCCATCACCCAGGTGCGCACCGACGAATGCCCGACGAAGCCGGCGATGTTGATCGCGCAGCCCTGGCGCTCCAGCATGTCGAAGTACTGCGGGATCGACTCGAACTCCCAGCGGATCCCCTGGCGCAGCACGTCGAGCGACATGCCTTCCACCTGCGTCAGGTTCTTCATGACGAGCTCGCGATCGGCGGGCTTGCACGGCGCGATGGTGAAGCCGCAGTTGCCGATCACCGCCGTGGTCACGCCGAGCGCGGGCGAGGGCGACACCATCGGATCCCAGGTGATCTGCGCGTCGTAGTGCGTGTGGTTGTCGATGATGCCGGGCATCAGGGCGAGGCCGGCGGCGTCGATGATTTCCTGGCCGGAGAGGGA
>DASTTC010000229.1:0-8899 GCA_035760345.1 Burkholderiales bacterium
CTTGCCGCCGTTCCGGTTCAGCCGCGGGTCGAGCGCCGTAGCGTCGCTCCCCGCGAGCGAGTCCGAACCGACCGCGTAGAGCTCGAGCTCGGGATGACCGAGGACGCGATCGAGCGTCTCCCGTCCCGTGTAGCCCGCGGCTCCGGCGATGCTGACGTATGCCATCTGCATAGTATGCACGAACATTCCAGGTTATGCGTGTCTAGGCGGTGCGGCGCCCTTCCTCCGACGCCTCCTGCTCGACGACCTGCTCCCGCGGCGCGAGTCGGCGGAACCGACTGAGTGTCCGCTCGGGATCCTCGAGCAGCGCTCCGGCCCGCACGGAGCCGGTCGCGCGCTGGTGACGCTCGAGCAGGCGGAGCAGGCGATCCGCGTCGGCCCGCTCGAGCGGCTGGAGCACGACGAGCTCGTCGTTCAAGAGGGTCTCGTCGGCGTCGAGGAGCAAGGTCTCGCCGCCCGTCATGCCGGCGCCGAGGTTGCGGCCGTGCGGCCCGAGCACCACGACGGTCCCGCGGGTCATGTACTCGCAGCCGTGGTCGCCCACGCCCTCGACCACCGCGGCGGCGCCGGAATTGCGCACGGCGAAGCGCTCGCCGGCCACACCTCGGAAGTAAGCCTCGCCGGCGATTGCGCCATACAGTACGACGTTGCCGGTAATGATGTTCTCCGTCGGCTCGCCGCGGAACTTGGGCGAGGGCTGCACGCTGATGCGCCCGCCCGAGAGCCCCTTGCCGCAATAGTCATTCGTATCGCCGATCAGGTCGAGCGTCACGCCGCGCGCCAGGAATGCGCCGAAGCTCTGCCCGGCCGAACCGGCGAAGCGCACGTGAACCGTGTCCGGCGCAAGGCCCTCGTGCCCGTAGCGCCGCGCGATTTCGTGGGACAGCAGCGTGCCCACGGTGCGGTTGATATTGCGGATCGGCATGTCGATGGCAACCTTCTCGCCGCGCTCGAGCGCCGGTTGCGCAAGCTCGATGAGCCGGTTGTCGAGCGCCTTCTCGAGGCCATGGTCCTGGCGCTCGCAGTGGTGCACGGCGACTTGGTCCGGCATCTTCGGCACTCGGAAGATGCGCGAGAAATCGAGTCCCTTCGCCTTCCAGTGCTCGACGCCCTGTTGCATGTTGAGCAGGTCGGCGCGCCCGATCAGCTCTTCGAACTTGCGCACGCCGAGGCTCGCCATCAATTCACGCGCCTCCTCGGCAACGTAGAACATGTAGTTAACGACATGCTCGGGCTTGCCGGTGAACTTCTTGCGCAGCACGGGATCCTGCGTCGCCACGCCCACCGGGCAAGTATTGAGGTGGCACTTGCGCATCATGATGCAGCCGCTCACCACCAGCGGCGCGGTGGCGAAACCGAACTCGTCCGCGCCGAGCATCGCGCCGATCACGACGTCGCGGCCGGTCTTGAGCTGGCCGTCGACTTGCACCGCGATGCGGCCGCGCAGACGGTTGAGCACCAGCGTCTGCTGGGTCTCGGCCAGGCCGAGTTCCCACGGCGTGCCCGCGTGCTTGATCGAACTCCACGGCGAGGCACCGGTGCCGCCATCGTGTCCGGAGATGGTGACGTGGTCGGCCTTCGCCTTGGACACGCCCGCCGCCACCGTGCCGACGCCGACTTCGGACACCAGCTTCACCGAAATGGAGGCCTTGGGGTTGGCATTCTTCAGGTCGTGGATCAGCTGCGCCAGGTCCTCGATCGAATAGATGTCGTGGTGCGGCGGCGGGCTGATCAGCTCCACGCCCGGGGTCGAGTAGCGCAGCTCGGCGATGTACTCCGAGACCTTGCGTCCCGGGAGTTGGCCGCCCTCGCCGGGCTTCGCCCCCTGCGCCATCTTGATCTGGATCTGCTCCGCGCTCGCGAGGTACTCGGCGGTGACGCCAAAGCGCCCCGAGGCGACCTGCTTGATCTTGGACTTGAGCATGTCGCCTTCGCGCAGCTCGATGTCCTTCGCGACGCGCTCCTTGCCCAGGCGCGATTGCAGCGACTCGCCGGCTTTCACGGGCGCGTAGCGATTGCGGTCCTCGCCGCCCTCGCCGGTGTTGGACTTGCCGCCGATGCGGTTCATCGCCACCGCGAGCGTGCTGTGCGCTTCGATCGAGATCGAGCCGTGCGACATCGCGCCGGTGGAAAAGCGCTTGACGATCTCGGCGGCCGGCTCGACTTCCTCGAGCGGCACGGGCTTCATCTTGTCGAGCCGGAACTCGAACAGGCCGCGCAAGGTCATGTGGCGCCTGGACTGGTCGTTGATGAGCGCCGCGTACTCCTTGTAGGTCGCGTAGGACTTCTGCCGCGTCGCATGCTGCAGCTTGGCGATGGCCTCCGGCGTCCACATGTGATCCTCACCGCGCACGCGCCAGGCGTACTCGCCGCCCGCGTCGAGCATCGACGCAAGCACCGGATCGCGCGGGTCGAAGGCGTCGCGATGGATGCGGATGGCCTCTTCGGCAACCTCCGCCAGGCCGATCCCGCCGACGTTGGACGCCGTCCCGGTGAAGTACCGGTCGACCAGCGGTTTGGCCAGTCCCACCGCCTCGAAGATCTGTGCGCCGGTATAGGACATGTAGGTGGAGATGCCCATTTTGGACATCACCTTTTTCAGGCCCTTGCCGATCGCCTTGACGAAGTTCTTGATCGCCTTGCTGCCCGCTGCCGAATCGCCGCCGTTCATGGCGAGGAGCGTCTCGAGCGCGAGGTAGGGGTGCACGGCCTCGGCGCCATAGCCGCCGAGGAGCGCGAAGTGGTGCACCTCGCGCGCCGACCCGGTCTCTACCACGAGGCCGGCGCTGGTGCGCAGGCCCTTGGCCACGAGGTGCTGGTGGATGGCCGAGAGCGCCAGCAGCGCCGGGATGGCGACGCGCTCCGCGTCTACCAGCCGGTCCGATACCACGATGATCGAGGCACCGGCGCGCACCGCGTCCTCTGCCTGCGCGCACAGCGACGCCAGGCGCGCCTCGATGGCGTCCTTGCCCCAGTCCACCGGGTAGGTGATGTCCAGCTCGAGGCAGCGGAACTTGCCGCTGGTGTAGCGCTCGATGTGGCGGATCTTCTCCATCTCGAAGAAATCGAGCACCGGCTGCGACACCTCCAGCCTGAGCGGCGGGTTCATCTCGTCGATACCCAGCAGGTTCGGCTTCGGCCCGATGAAGGACACCAGCGAGGTCACGAGCTCCTCGCGGATCGGGTCGATCGGCGGGTTGGTGACCTGCGCGAAAAGCTGCTTGAAGTAGTGATACAGCGTCTTGTTCTTGTCCGATAGCACCGCCAGCGGCGAGTCGTTGCCCATCGCGCCGATGGGCTCCTCGCCGTTCATCGCCATCGGCGTCATGATGAACTTGAGGTCTTCCTGCGTGTAGGCGAACGCCTGCTGCCGATCAAGCAGCGGCACCGCGCTCTTCAGCGGCGCGGTCTTCTCGCTCTCCACCTCGTCCAGCTTCACGCGGATGCGCTCGATCCACTCGGCGTAGGGCCGCGCTTCCGACAGCGCCTCCTTCAGTTCGGCGTCGTCGATGATGCGCCCCTTCTCCAGGTCGACGAGGAACATCTTGCCGGGCTGCAAGCGCCACTTCTTGACGATTTTCTCTTCCGGCACCGGCAGACAGCCGCACTCCGAGCCCATGATGACGAGGTCGTCGTCGGTGACGATGTAGCGCGACGGGCGCAAGCCGTTGCGATCCAGCGTGGCGCCGATCTGGCGGCCATCGGTGAAGGCAATCGACGCGGGACCGTCCCAAGGCTCCATCATCGCCGCGTGGTATTCGTAGAAGGCGCGCCGTGCCGGGTCCATCTGGCTGTGGTTTTCCCACGCCTCCGGAATCATCATCATCATGGCGTGCGCGATGGAGTAGCCGCCCATGACGAGCAGTTCGAGCGCATTGTCGAACGAGGCCGAATCGGACTGGCCGTCGTAGATCAGTGGCCAGATCTTGGCGAGGTCCTCGTCCAGCACCGGACTGGAGATCGCCCCCTGGCGCGCGCGGATCCAGTTCACGTTGCCGCGCACGGTGTTGATCTCGCCGTTGTGCGCGATCATGCGAAACGGGTGCGCCAGGTCCCAGGACGGGAACGTGTTGGTGGAGAAGCGCTGGTGGATGAGCGCGAGCGCCGACTCGCAGCGCGCGTCCTTGAGATCCAGGTAGTACGCGCCCACCTGGTGCGCCAGCAGCATGCCCTTGTGGATGAGGGTGCGCGCGGACATCGAAGGCACGTAGAACTGCTTGGCGTGCGCCAGCCTGAGGGCCTGGATGGCGTGGCCCGCGGACTTGCGGATGATGAAGAGCTTTCTTTCCAGCGCGTCGGTTACGGTCACGCCGCGCCCGCGGCCGACGAACACTTGACGGATGACGGGCTCGAGCTTCTTCGCCGGCTCGGCGAGATCGGCATTGTCCACGGGTACGTCCCGCCAGCCCAGCACCACCTGACCCTCATCCTTGATGGCGCGCTCCATCTCGTACTCGCAAGCCTGGCGGCTCGCCGGATCCCGCGGCAGGAACACCATGCCCACGCCATACTGGCCGCGCGGCGGGAGCTTCACGCCCTGGCGCGCCATCTCTTCCCGCAGCAGCCGATCGGGAATCTGAATCAGCAGGCCCGCTCCGTCCGAGAGCTTCGGATCCCATCCAACGGCCCCGCGGTGCGTGAGGTTTTTCAGGACCGTCAGGCCCTGTTGGATGATCGCGTGCGTCCTTTTACCCTTGATGTGCGCGACGAAGCCGACGCCGCACGCATCGTGCTCGTTGCGTGGATCGTAGAGGCCTTGCGCGACAGGCGCCGAGTGCAGGTCCAAGGTTAAGTCTCTGATAAAAAGTGCGTTTTGCCTCGCTTCGCCGCTATGCACAAAACTGACGGACGAACGTGCGAATATACCTGCACAGACCCCCGGGAACAAGACGCCGGGACGCCGCGGCGTTTATTGCCGAGTTTCCAGAGTCGAAGCGGTTGTGGTTGCCGCAATCGTTGCTCGCACCGCCTCGACGCTCAGGTCATCCCGCAGCTCCGCGCGCCCTATACCCCGCAACACCACGAAGCGAGCGCGCCCGGCAGCGGCCTTCTTGTCTCCCGCCATCAGTGCGAGATAGCGCTCCGGGGGCATGGCCGGCCCCGCAACCGGCAGTCGGGCTCGCTGCACCAGGCGCCGCAGGCGCTCAGCGTCGGCGGGCGGCAAAAAGCCACCGCGTACCGACAACTCCACCGCCATGACCATGCCGGCGGCGACCGCTTCACCGTGCAGCCAGGCCCCATAGCCAGCGCCGGCTTCGATGGCGTGGCCGAACGTATGCCCGAAGTTGAGTTGCGCGCGCAACCCCGCCTCGCGTTCGTCGGCAGCGACCACCCGAGCCTTGAGTTCGCAGGAACGACGCACCACGTGGACCAGCGCACCGGCCTCCCGCGCGAGCAACGATTCCATGTTGTGCTCGAGCCAGACGACGAGATCGGAATCCAGGGCGAATCCGTGCTTGATGACCTCGGCGATGCCTGCCCGCAGCTGCCTTTCCGGCAGTGTCTCCAGGGTGGCGACGTCGGCGATGACCGCCGTCGGCTGATGGAAGGCGCCGATCATGTTCTTGCCGCGGGCGTGGTTGACCGCGGTCTTTCCGCCGACCGACGAATCCACCTGCGCCAGAAGGGTCGTCGGTACCTGGAGGAACGGGATGCCGCGCTGGTACACCGCGGCGGCGAATCCAGCCAGATCTCCAATCACGCCGCCGCCGAGCGCAACGATCATGCCGTCCCGCCCTACCTTTGCACCGAGCAGCTCGTCGAACACCTGTCCGAGCACCGCCCAGCTCTTGGCGCGTTCGCCGTCCTCGACCATTACTTCGACGGCCGGCGCAGCTCCGGCACGCGCCAGCGCCGCACGCAGGCGCTCGAGGTACAGGGGTGCCACCACCGGGTTGCTGACGATCGCGATGCGCCCGCCCCGCAGGTGCGGCCGGTAGAGGCGCTCGTCGTCCATAGCACCCGCCCCGATATGGATCGGATAACTCCGTGCACCGAGTTCTACGCGGACAGTTTCCATGCGTCCTTGAGGCGCACCAGAATATCGCGCGCCAGACTCTGCACGCTTTGCCGGCCGGTTTCGATCACCATGTCGGCGATCTCGCGGTACAGGGGATCGCGCACGGCATAGAGTTCCTCCAGGCGCGCCCGCGGGTCGCCGGTGGCCAGCAGCGGCCGATTCTTGTCCTGGCGCACGCGTTCGTAGAGCGCCGCCGGCGGCGCGTGCAGGTAGATCACGGTGCCGTGGGCCGCCAGCGCGCGGCGATTGGCCTCCGCCAGCACCGCGCCGCCGCCGGTCGCGAGGATCACGTCCGGCAGCGCGGTCAATTCGGCGATCACACCGGCTTCGCGCGCGCGGAATCCGCCTTCGCCCTCGATCTCGAAGATCACCGGCACTTTGACGCCGCAACGGCGTTCGACCTCCAGGTCGGAATCGTAGAACGGGCGCTTGAGGCGCCGCGCCATGAGTCGGCCGGCGGTGGTCTTGCCCGCCCCCATCATGCCCACCAGGTACACGTTGCGTGCGCCGCGCATGCGCCTATTGTACGGACGCCACAAATAAAAACGGCCGGGCAAGCCCGGCCGCGTGTCCCAGTAGGAGACCTGGCAAAACCGTCAGCGCACCGTCACGCGTTCGTTGACGATGCGCGGCGTCACGAAAACCAGCAGTTCGGTTTTCTGCGACGTCGTGGAGTCGTTGCGGAACAACCGCCCGAGGACGGGCAGGTCGCCGAAGAACGGAACCTTGGTGATGTCCGTGCGCTCGGTCTGTTCGAAGATTCCCCCGATCACCACCGTACCGCCGTTCTCGACCAGCACTTCGGTCTTGACGTGCTTAGTGCTGATCTGCACGCCCGCCGGCGTGGTGGCGCCGGGCGCGTCCTTGTTGACGTCGAGCGTCATGATGACATTGCCGTCCGGGGTGATCTGCGGCTTCACCTTCAGCATGAGATTCGCCTTGCGGAAGGAAACGCTGGTGGCGCCCGAAGAGGTCGCCTGCTGGTAGGGAATCTCGGTGCCTTGCTCGATCACCGCTTCCACCTGGTCCGCAGTCAGCACGCGCGGGCTGGAAATGATCTTGCCCTTGCCGTCGGCTTCCAGCGCCGAGAGCTCCAGGTTGAGGAAGCGCGTAAGCGAACTGTTGAACAAGATGAACGAGACCGCACCGGCGTTGAAGGCGTTGAGGCCCGCCGCCGGGAAGTTCGAGTTCAGGCCCGGCCCGTTGATGACGGGATCCCCTTGGACGACGCCCATGGCCTGGCCCGTATTGACCAGTTCGGCGCCGATATTCGGGCCGCGAATGCCGCCTGCGAAATTGCGCGACGCCAGCCCGGTTTCGAGCAAGCCGAAGCGTACGCCAAGGTTCTTGCTGAACGTGTCGCTCGCCTCGACGATGCGCGCTTCGATCATTACTTGGCGCACCGGGATATCGATCTTGGCGAGCAGCTTCCTGATCTCTTCAAGGCGCGTCGGCGTGTCCTGCACGAACAGCGTATTGGTCCGCGCGTCGACCACCGCGCTGCCGCGCTTGGAGAGGATCGGCTGCGTGCGGTCCGACAGCAGCTTGGCCACGTCGCCCGCCTTCTGGTAATTCATCTGGAACGCCTCGGTTCGCGTCTGTTCGAGGTCGGTGATCTGCTGCGCCGCCTCGAGCGACAGCTTCTCCCGCGTCGCCAGTTCGTCGCGCGGTGCGATCCAGATGACGTTGCCGTTGCGACGGCTGTCCAGCCCGCGCGTCTGCAGGATGATGTCCATCGCCTGATCCCAGGGCACGTCCTTCAGGCGCAGGGTGATGCTGCCGCCCACCGAATCGCTGGTGATGATGTTCAGGTCAGTGAAGTCCGCAAGGACGTTGAGCACCGCGCGCACTTCGACGTTCTGGAAATTGAGCGACAGCTTCTCGCCGACGTACTGGCCCTTCTTGGGCGTCGCGTCGGGCGCGACCGGCTTTACTTCGACCACGAACTGCGTTTCCGACTGGTACGCGTTGTGGTCCCACTGTCCGCGCGGCTCGATCACCATGCGCACGTTCTCGCCCTGCTGGAAGGTGCTGATGGTCTGCACCGGGGTCGCAAAATCCACGACGTCCAGCCGCCGGCGCAGGTTGTCGGGCAGCGCCGTCTTCAGGAAATCGACGATGATGTTCTGCCCCTGCTGCCGGATGTCGATGCCGGTCGTGGTGTCCGACAGATCGACCACCACTCGCCCCTCGCCCGTGCGCCCGCGCCGGAAGTCGATATCGCGAATGGCATGCTTCGATTCGCCCCGGCCTTCGGCGAAGTGCGCCACCTTGTCCCCCGCCTGCGCGGCTGCCGCAGCGATGGTGACCACCAAGCTGCGGCCGTCGAGCGCGACCTCGTGCGCGACGGGCCGGCGCAGATTCAGCACCACGCGCGTCTTGTCCGGCGCCTGCACCAGATTCATGGACCGCAACTCGCCCTGGGCAATGTCCTGGCTGGAGCGCCCGAGCGCGTTCACGGTCCCGGCAAAATCGAACGCGATGCGCGCCGGGTTGGCGACCGTGAAGCTGGGGGGAAGCGCATTGAGCGGCGACTTGGTGGTGATGCGCAGAACGATCTTGCCCCCTTGCTGCGAGACATCGACCGCTTCGATGCTGTTGGCTTGAGCGAGCGCCATGCCGGTACCCGCGAGCCACAAGACGAGCGCGCGCAGGACACCACGCACGATTTGGGGGGTTCTCATTTCTTCACCTCCTGCAGTTGCAGCGAACTGGACCGCTCGATCCACTCGCCGCTGCCTTCCTGGATCAGCTCTTTCAGGCTGATCTGCGCTTCGTCGATGCCGGTGATAACGCCGAAATTCTGGCCCATGTAGTTGCCCTTGTTCACGCGGTACAGATTCGGGCCCGCCTTGACCAGCCCATAGGTTTGCGGACCCT
>DASTTC010000230.1:0-5501 GCA_035760345.1 Burkholderiales bacterium
CCGCGCCGAGATCGAACGCGGCCTGGCTCGAATCGCGAAGGAGGTCGAGGCGGGCGAGTTCGCCTGGTCGCTCGAGGCCGAGGACGTGCACCTCAATATCGAGCGGCGCCTGATCGCGCTGGTGGGCGAGGCGGGCAAGCGCCTGCACACCGCGCGCTCGAGGAACGACCAGGTGGCGACCGACGTGCGGCTGTGGCTGCGCGACGAGATCGACGCGGTGGACGCGCTCCTCGCAAAGCTGCAAGAGGCGCTGATCAATCAGGCCGGGCACCACGCCGCGCTGGTGATGCCGGGCTTCACGCACCTGCAGGTAGCGCAGCCGGTAACCTTCGGCCACCACCTGATGGCCTACGTCGAGATGCTGGAGCGCGACCGGCAACGCTTCGCCGGCTGCCGGCGGCGCGTCAACCTGCTGCCCTTGGGCGCGGCGGCGCTCGCCGGCACCACGTTTCCCATCGACCGCGCGCGCGTGGCGCACGAACTGGGGTTCGAAGGCGTGTGCGCCAATTCGCTCGACGCCGTGTCGGATCGGGACTTCGCCATCGAGTTCTGCGCGCACGCGGCGCTTTGCATGGTGCACCTGTCGCGCTTTGCCGAGGAGCTGGTGCTGTGGATGAGCCCGCGCTTCGGCTTCGTGAAGCTGCCCGATCGGTTCACCACCGGCAGCTCGATCATGCCGCAGAAGAAGAACCCCGACGTGCCCGAGCTCGCGCGCGGCAAGAGCGCGCGCGTCATCGGTTCGCTGGTTTCCCTGCTGGTGCTGATGAAGGGCCAGCCGCTTGCCTACAACAAGGACAACCAGGAGGACAAGGAGCCGCTGTTTGATGCGGTCGATACCTTGAAGGACACCCTTGCCGTGTTCGCCGAGATGGTGCCGGGAATCAAGCCGCTGCCCGAGGCGATGCGCGCCGCCGCGCTCGAGGGCTTCGCCACCGCCACCGACCTCGCCGACTATCTGGTGCGCAAGGGCGTCGCGTTCCGCGACGCGCACGGCATCGTGGCGGGCGCGGTGCGCGAGGCGGAAAACCTGGGCTGCGACCTTTCCGGGCTGCCCCTCGCGGTCCTGCAGCGCTTCTCCAGCGCCATCGGCGACGACGTGTACGACTGCCTCAGCCTGGAAGGCTCGGTGGCGGCGCGCGACCACCCCGGCGGCACCGCCCCGAAGCGCGTCAGGGCCGCCGTGGCGCACGCACGCGCGCGCCGCAACCGGCCGTGAGCGACACCGCCGCCCTTCCCGCGCCCGAGCGCATCGGCAAGTACCCGGTGCTCAAGGAGATCGGGCGGGGCGCCTCGAGCGTGGTGTACCTGTGCAACGACCCGTTCAAGGACCGCAACGTCGCCGTCAAGCTGGTGATGCCGGAAGCGTTCCAGAACCAGGACAAGGGGCGGCTGTACCGGAAGCTCTTTATCACCGAAGCCTCGCTCGCGGGCAAGCTGCAGCACCCGCACATCTGCCAGATCTTCGACGCGGTGGCCGATGACCGCCAGCAGTACATCGTCATGGAGTACGTGGACGGCGGTACGCTGGAACGCCACGGCGACCCGCAGGACCTGCTGCCGATCGACCGCGTGGTGGAGATCATCTTCAAGTGCACGCGGGCGCTGGAGTTCGCGCAGAAGATGGGCATCACGCACCGGGACCTGAAGCCGGCGAACCTGCTGGCCGCCGGCGACACCGGAGTGAAGATCTCGGACTTCGGCGCCGCGCTCATCGCCAGCGACGACATCACGCAGGTCACTGCCATCGGCTCGCCCGCCTACATGTCGCCCGAGCAGGTGAAGGAGCATGCGCTCGACCACCGCACCGACATCTACTCCCTGGGCGTGGTCCTGTACCAGCTGCTCGCGGGGCGCCTGCCGTTCCAGGCCACCAACAATTTCAGCCTCATCTACCAGATCGCCAACGTCGAGCCGCAGCCGCCCTCGTCCTACCGCCCGCAGATCCCCGCGGCGCTCGACGCCATCGTCAAGCGCGCCATGGCCAAGGACCTCGCGCTGCGCTACGCGCACTGGGAGGACTTCTCGCTGGCGCTCGCCGAAGTGTTCAGGAACGAAGGCCTGGGCGGCAAGAAGGAGGCTTTCGCCGACTCCGACAAGTTCGAGTCGCTGAGGAAACTGCCCTTCTTCGGCAACTTCACCGACGCCGAGCTGTGGGAAGTGGCGCGCATCTCCAACTGGCGCACCGCGCAGGCCGGGGAGCTCCTGATGAAGGAAGGCGAGCCAGGCAATTTCTTCTGCCTGCTCGCCGAGGGCCAGGTGCGCGTGACGCGCAAAGGCAAGCTGCTCAACATCCTGCACACCGGCGAGTGCTTCGGCGAAATGGCCTATCTGTCCAAGGACGAGCAGCTGCGCGGCGCGGACGTCACGGTGATGGACGAATCCAAGATCATCTCGGTGCCCACGGCCAAGCTCGCGCAGGCCTCCGACACCTGCCGCCACAAGTTCGACCGCGCCTTCATGGAGATCCTGGTCGAGCGCCTGACCCTGGCCAACGCCCGCCTCTCCGGCGTGTGAACGCCAGCCGCATATCCCTACAGCGGACACCCGCTCGCTGGGTCGCCAACTCTTCCGGGTACGGTAAAGAACCCCCCTGCGTTCGGCGCTGTCGGCGCATGCCTACTGTCGTTAGCTATTTGTAGCTATTGCGGAGAACCCGCTATGGGTGTCAGCCTCATCCGTTGCGACTGGCGGATGATGCTCGAGGAAGGGGGGGTCATGCGATCACTGCTTTTGAAAGTCGGCCGTGCCGCAGTTCGGCTCGTGTTTAGCGCTGCCGTATTCGGCTTTCATATAGATGCCACTGCGCAAGTCTGCAGCTCGGGTTTTCAAATCTCGCCGAATCCAAACGACGTCGGGAACACCATCACCGTTACGCCATCGTCAAACGGTTGCAACAGCACCATAACGGCGCCCGGCCCGTTTGAGAATCATGGGACTGTAACCGTACCATTCGTCTCGGTAACGCCCGGATTCCCAGGAAACCAGTTCTCTAACTTTTTCGGCACGTTTAACAATAGGTCTACGGGAGTTTTGGACAATAACGGCGCTCAGGTCAGCAATATCCAGAGCACGATCGTAAACTCAGGGGTCATTCGAAATCAGGCCGGCGGCACATTTTTTAACTTTCAAGGCAGCACGATTTCGAATATTGGGGTGTTCAATAACTCAGCAGCCACCCTGTCCAATTTGGGAACGTTCACGAGCAGCGGCATCATTAACAACCAGACAGCGGCAAGTTTCCTGAACTTCGGTGGGGCAACCTTCACCAGCACTACCGTATTCGCCAATAACGGCAGCCGCGTAGACAACCTCTCCGGTGGTCTCTGGCGCAACAACGGCTCGGGTTCCATCCAGAATTTCGGGGGCGGAACATTCAACAATAGCGGAACGTTTGACAGCAACTCTCAATTATCAGAGTTCAGCAACGACGGCGGAGCAACGGTAAACAACTCGGGCAGCATGACCAGCAGAGGCGGTTTCTTTCTTTCCGGAGGGGCCGCACTCAACAACAATTTTGGCGGAAGCTTTCAGACCACGCACATCTTCCACAATTTGGGTGGCATTGTTAATAACAACGCGGGAGCCACAATCATAAACAACACCGGTACGAGTGGTCCCTTAGGTTCGTTGGTCAATGACGTCGGAAGCGCGATCAACAATAGTGGCGCCATTGTCAATTCTCAGTTCGTCGTCAACGCTGGTGTGTTCAACAACAACCCTGGCGGCAGTCTCATCAACAACAGAGGTGTCGAGAACATCGCGAACGGAACGTTCAACAACGCACTTGGCAGCACGATTACGAATAACTTTGATTTCGTTAATCGTGGAAATGTCATCAGCTCGGGCACTATCGATGGCACCGGCAGGTACACGCAACACTCCGGATCGACAACATTCAATGGAGCGGTGACCCAAAACACCGTGACGGTGAACGGTGGAGTGCTTAATGGAGCTGCGAACATTACCGGCTCCGTGATCGTCAACGGAGGCATCATTGCGCCCGGCAACTCTCCAGGGCAGATGACGATCCTGGGTAATTACTCGCAGGGCGCCTTGGGCTCGTTCGAGGCCGAAATCGGTGGCCTATTGGCAGGAAGCCAATACGACGTGTTAGATGTCACTGGCACTGCAACGCTAGACGGTACGTTACTAGTGAGTCTCTACAACCTTGGTAGTGGCACCTTCGCTCCGAGTGCCGGCGATACCTTTGACATCATCAGGGCTATGGACGTGATCGGCTCGTTCAGCACTCTGTCCTTTGCGCCACTCGCCGCGGGCCTCATGTGGCAAGTGTCCTATTTGGATAACGTGTTTGGATCTACGGACGTGGTCAGACTAAGTATTCTCGACGTAGCAGCCCCAGTCCCTGAGCCCGAGACCTACGCCATGCTGCTGGCAGGTCTCGCGCTTCTTGGGTTTGCCACAAGACGAAGACAACGACTGTTGCTGTGTGGTATCGCCGGGGGTATCGATCACTCTCAAGTGGCCAGACGCAGCCTTCTTCTCTATGCGCGACGCGGCCAGTTCGATTTCAAGCCGTCCACCGAAGGTTCGATTTAAAGGCCGGTAGGGGGCGGGCGGACAACCGCAAGTGTTGAACCGGTACGCGCGAGTCCAGATGTTCGTTTGGTAGAGGCCGCTAGCAAAGACACGCTACGTGCGCTCGCCGGCGCGTTCGGGGCGGAAGATCTGGATTGTCGCGTTAAGCCGGTACGGACAGGAAAACCAATCCGAGGCTGCCCGCGCGACGTTTCATGGAATGCCCCCTCAGTGCTATGCAGCCCGGCGCAGCGTCGCACACGAGAAGGCCAGGATGAAGCCTCTGTACGCTCCCGTACATACCATGTGAGGGAATGAGTCCAGCCTGTGGGTAATCTATGAAGTTCCTGTCGGTTGCACCTGCTGCGCTCACCCAGCCGGCGCCCGGGGAGCTCGCGCTGTCCGGTTGCTGGACCGTGCTCGGGACAGGCGCCCTCGAGCGGCGGTTCGATTCGCTCAAGGTGCCCGCGCGGGCCGGGATCGTCGTGGACGGCGCCGGGGTCGAGCGCCTGGACACGGTCGGCGTCTGGCTGCTGCAGGGGCTGCTGCAGCGCCTGCGCGCCGAGGGGCACGCCGTGACCCTGCGAGGCTGGAGTCCCCGCTTTGCCGGATTGCTCGAGCTTCTGGAGCAGCGCCCCGGCGCCCCGGCGCCTGCGCCACCGGCCCCGGGCACCCTGGAACGCACCGGCCGCGCGGCCGTGGCGGCATTCGAAGAGGCGTTCGCGCTATTGAGTTTCATCGGTGAAACCGCGGCCGCGCTCGCCGCCAGCCTCGCCCGGCCGGCGCGCATCCGCTGGCGGCCGATCCTGCACAACCTCCACAGCGCCGGCGTCGACGCGCTGCCGATCATCGGCCTGCTCTCGTTCCTGATGGGCGTGGTCATCGCCTACCAGGCCGCCGACCAGCTGCGGCAGTTTGGCGCCAACATCTTCGTCGCCGACCTGGTGGGCCTGTCGGTGCTG
>DASTTC010000231.1:0-3975 GCA_035760345.1 Burkholderiales bacterium
CGAGCGCCATTACGGCGCACTGCAGGGCCTGGACAAGGCCGAGACCGCGGCGAAGTTCGGCGAGGCGCAGGTGCTCGCGTGGCGCCGCAGCTACGACACGCCGCCGCCGGCGCTCGACAAGGGCGATCCCCGATATGAAGGCGCCGACCCGCGCTACGCCGGCATCGAGGTGCCGCTCACCGAATGCCTGAAGGACACCGTGGCGCGCGTGATGCCGTACTGGAACGAGACCGTGGCCCCAGCGGTGCGCGCCGGCCGGCGCGTGCTGGTGGCGGCGCACGGCAACTCGTTGCGCGCGCTGATCAAGCACCTGGACGGCGTGTCGGATGCCGACATCGTGGGCCTGAACGTGCCCACCGGCGTGCCGCTGGTGTACGAGCTCGACGCGGCGCTCAAGCCGGTGCGGCACTATTACCTGGGAGACGCCGCGGAAATCGCGCGCCGCGTCGCCGCCGTTGCCGCCCAGGGGAAGGCCCGGGCCTGACGCGCGCGCTGGTCGCCGTCCTGGTCCTCGCCGCGGCGCTGCCCGCGCACGCGAACCGCGAGCAGGACCTGGCGGCGCTGCGCGCGCGCATCGAGGCGCTGCGCTCGGGGCTGGGCGAGAAGGAGGCCGACCGGCGCGAGGCGCGCGACGCGCTGCGCGATTCCGAGCGCGCGATCTCGACAGCCAACCGCACGCTGCGCGAGCTGCAGGCCGAGGGCCGCGCCGCGCAGGCGGCGCTGGCGCGCCTCGCGCTCGAGCGCCGCACGCTCGAGGCGCGCCTGGCGCGCCAGCAGGGCGCGCTCGGCCGGCTGCTCGCCGCGCGTTATGCCGCGGGCGCGCCGGACGCGCTCAAGATCGCGCTCACCGGCGAGAACCCCTCCGACGTCGCGCGGCGCCTGCACTACCTCGCCGAGCTCTCGCGCGCCACTTCGCGCCTCGCCGGCGAACTGCGCGCGGGCCTGGCGCAAGCCGAGGACCTGCGCCGCGCGGCCGAAGAGCGGCGCCAGCGGCTCGCGGCGATCGAGGCCGAAAGCCGCGAGGATCGCGCGCGCATCGTCGCCGAGCAGCGCAAGCGCCGCGGCATCCTGCAGACCCTCTCCCTCGACATCCGCAAGGCGCGGCGCACGCTGGGCACCTTGCAGGCCGACGAAAAGCGCCTGGCGCGCCTGGTCGAGGAGATCGTGCGGGTGCTCAAGGTGCGTCCGGGCGCCGGCTACGCGCGCGTGGAGAAGGTCCCGTTGCTCGGTTCGCTCGCCGGCCCATTCTCGGGGCTGCGCGGCAAGCTGCGCCTGCCGGTGCGCGGGGAACTTGTGGGCCTGTTCAACGCACCAAGGGAGCAAGGCCCTGCCGGCAGGAAGGGCGTATTTATCCGTGCGCCCGAAGGCCATCCGGTGCTGGCGGTCGCCGCCGGGCAGGTGGTGTACGCGGAGTGGATGCGCGGCTATGGCAACCTGCTCATCGTCGACCATGGCGAGGCCTACCTGTCGATTTACGCCAACAACGAGTCGCTGCTCAAGCAAACGGGCGATCCGGTCGCCGCGGGCGAGGCGATCGCCACTGTCGGCGCGAGCGGTGGCAACGAGCATTCGGGCTTATACTTTGAGCTCAGGCACTTGGGTCAGGCATTCGACCCGCTGCGCTGGGTGGTGCTGAAGTAGTTTTCCGCAGTTCTGGCCAAGGGCATCGGATTTCATCATGGGCAAATTCAGGAACATCGGGCTGATCGCGCTCGGCGCCGTTGCCGGGGTGCTGGTCAGCCTCAACTTCCAGGCCGTCGCCGACCGCGCCTCGCGCGGCCCGCTGCCCGTGGAGGAGTTGCGCGCCTTCACCGAGGTGTTCGGCGCCATCAAGCAGAACTACGTCGAGGAAGTCGCGGACAAGAAGCTCATCACCGAGGCCATCAACGGCATGCTCTCGGGCCTGGACCCGCACTCGGCCTACCTCGACGCCGACGCCTTCAAGGAGCTGCAGGTCGGCACGCAGGGCCAGTTCGGCGGCCTCGGCATCGAGGTCGGCATGGAGGACGGCTTCGTCAAGGTGATTTCGCCCATCGAGGACACGCCCGCGTTTCGCGCCGGCGTCAAGCCGGGCGACCTGATCATCCGCCTGGACGACACGCCGGTGAAGGGCATGACGCTCGCCGACGCGGTGAAGCGCATGCGCGGCAAGCCCAATACCGAGATCACGCTCACCATCTCGAGGAAGGGCGAGCCGCAGCCGATCGTGGTGACGCTCAAGCGCGCGGTGATCCGCGTGCAAAGCGTGAAGTCCAAGATGATCGAGCCCGGCTACGGCTGGGTGCGGGTGTCGCAGTTCCAGGAGTCGACCACCGAGCACCTGGTGCGCCATCTCGGCGGCCTGTACAAGCAGGGCGAGCTCAAAGGGCTGGTGCTCGACCTGAGAAACGACCCCGGCGGGCTGCTCTACGGCGCGGTGGCGATCTCCTCGGCGTTCCTGGCGGACAAGCAGCTCGTCGTGTCGACCGACGGGCGCACCGAAGACGCGAAGAAGAAGTTCTTCGCCACCCCCGACGACTACCTGCGCGGCATGCGCGACGACGTGCTGAAGAAGCTGCCGGCGGGCGCGAAGTCCGTGCCCATGGTGGTGCTGGTGAACGGCGGCTCGGCCTCGGCTTCCGAAATCGTGGCCGGCGCGCTGCAGGACCACAAGCGCGCCACCGTCATGGGCACGCAATCCTTCGGCAAGGGCTCGGTGCAGACCATCATGCCCCTGGGCAACGCCACCGCCATCAAGCTCACCACGGCGCGTTACTTCACGCCGAGCGGGCGCTCGATCCAGGCGAAGGGCATCACGCCCGACATCATCGTCGAGGAGCCGGGCGCGAATACCCTTGCGCGGCTGCGCGAGTCCGACCTCGAGCGCCACCTCGACAAGGACGCGGTCGAAAAGAAGGGCGCGCCGCGTACGCAGCCCGCGACCCCCATCACCGAGCTGCCCAAGCCGATCGAGCTCGGCTCGAAAGAGGACTTCCAGCTCACGCAGGCGCTCAACTTCCTGCAGGGCAAGCAGGTGCTGAACCAGCCCCCGAAGGCCGTCGCCGAGAACAAGACCGGCAGCTGAACGACCAGCAGCTCCTTCGCTACTCCAGGCACATCCTGCTCGATGAGTTCGGGATCGAGGGGCAGGACAGGCTGCGCGCGGCCAGCGCGTTGATCGTCGGCGCCGGCGGCCTGGGCTGTCCCGCGGCGCTGTACCTCGTGGCGAGCGGCATCGGACGATTGACGATCGCGGATGCCGACAGCGTCGACCTGACCAACCTGCAGCGCCAGGTCCTGTACCGCACCGATTCGGTCGGCGCGCAGAAGGTCGACCAAGCGGCGAAGACGCTGGCCGCGATGAACCCCGAAGTCGAGCTCGTGCCGCTCGCGCAGCGCGTGGGCGCGCTCGAGGTCGATCGGCTGGTCGCCGGCGCCGACGTGGTGCTGGACTGCTCGGACAATTTCGCCACGCGCCACCTGCTCAATCGCGCCTGCGTGAAATTCTCGCGGCCGCTGGTGTCGGGCGCCGCGATCCGCTTCGACGGCCAGCTGATGGTGTTCGACCTGCGAAGCAAGGAGGCGCCCTGCTACGCGTGCCTGTTTCCCGAGGACGGCGAAGTCGAGGACGTGCAGTGCAACGTCATGGGCGTGCTCGCGCCGCTGGTCGGCGCCATCGGCGCGATGCAGGCAGTGGCAGCGGTCAAGCTGCTCTCGGGGGCGGGCGAGACGCCGCTCGGCCAGCTGACGCTGTTCGACGCGAAGGCCTCCGAGCTGCGCACCGTGCGCGTGAAGAAGGATCCGCGCTGCGCGGTGTGCGGCTAGTCGCCGCGCTCGTCGTCGCCGAACCAGAACCCGGGGAGCATCTGCCGCGTCGCCTTGATCCAGGCGGCGAAGTCCTCGCGCAGCACGAACTCTTGCCGCAGGATCTCCCGCGAGGGCACCGCCGCCTGCCGCACCACGGCGAGCAGGTGCTCCAGCGCCTCGGCGCGCAAC
>DASTTC010000232.1:0-2437 GCA_035760345.1 Burkholderiales bacterium
GCCGCGGACGTGCTGCGCGAGCGGCGCGCCGAATGCCAGGGCCACGCCTACCTGTTCGCGGCGCTGGCGCGCGCGCTCGGGCTGCCGACACGGG
Source organism: Burkholderiales bacterium (assembly GCA_035760345.1). Lineage (GTDB taxonomy): Bacteria > Pseudomonadota > Gammaproteobacteria > Burkholderiales > SG8-39 > JAABQT01. The sequence continues at coordinate 95 of DASTTC010000232.1, forward strand.
TGGTGAACGGATTGGTGTACACGCCCGAGCACCATGGATTTCTCTACCACACCTGGAACGAAGTCTGGATCGAGGGCGGCGGCTGGCAGCCGGTGGACGCGACCTTCGCCCAGCCGCTCGCCGATGCCACGCACCTTGCGCTCGCCGTGGGCGAAAGCGCGGCCGACATCGCGCCGCTGGCGGCCATGGTGGGCCGTGCGCGCATCGCGGCGCTGGGCGACGTGGCGCACTGGTAGAATGCACGCCTTCCCATGAAGTTTCTTTTCGACCTGTTTCCGGTCATCCTGTTTTTCGTCGCGTTCCAGTTCTGGGGCATCTTCATCGCCACCGCGGTGGCCATTGCCGCCAGCGTCGTGCAGATCGGCTGGCTCGCGCTGCGCGGGCGCCGGATCGACAAGATGCTGTGGGTGAGCCTCGCGATCATCGTCGTGTTCGGCGGCCTGACGCTGTTGCTGCGCGACAAGACCTTCATCCAGTGGAAACCGACGGTGCTCTACTGGCTATTCGGGGCGGTGCTCGCCGGCGCGTCGCTCACGGGCAGGAACCTCATCCGCACGATGATGTCGGAGCAGGTGCAGCTGCCGAAGCGGGTCTGGGAGCGGCTCAACTGGAGCTGGGTCGGGTTCTTCGTCCTCATGGGGTTCGCCAACCTGTACGTCGCCTACAACTTTTCCGAGAGCGCCTGGGTGAATTTCAAGCTGTTCGGCGGCATGGGGCTGATGCTCGCCTTCGTGCTGGCGCAGGCCGCCTTCTTGTCGAAGTACGTGCAGGACAAGCCGTGAGCGTCGCCGACGCCATTCGCGCGCGGCTGGCGGCGCTGCAGCCCGAGCACCTGGAGCTGGAGGACGAGAGCGAGCGCCACCGCGGCCATGCCGGCTATCGCGAAGGCGGCGGCACGCACTGGCGCCTGACGATTGTCGCGCGCAGCTTCGCCGGCCAGCCGACCGTCGCGCGTCACCGCATGGTGTACCAGGCCCTCGGCGAACTGATGCAGCACCCGATCCACGCGCTCGCCATCCAGGCGCGCGCGCCAGAGGAAACGCTTCACCCTTCGAAAGGCGATCCATGAAATCCCGCATCCTGGCGCTGGCGGCCGCCGCCACCTTCGCGCTTCCGGCGCTGGCGCAGCAGGCGCCCGCCAAGCCCGCGGCCAAGCCGGCCGCATCGGGCCCGGTCGCCACCGTCAACGGCACGGCCATTCCGCGCGCGCGCCTCGACTACCTGATGCGCCAGCAGCTGCAGCGCGGCGCCCCCGACAACGAGCAGACGCGCAACGTGGTGCGAGAGGATCTGATCAACCGCGAGCTGGTGTCGCAGGCGGCGGCGCGCGCCGGCACGGCAAAGAAGCGCGAGGTGCAGACGCAGCTGGAGATGACGCGCCAGGAAGTGCTGGTGGGCGCCTACCTGAGCCAGTACCTGCGCGACAACGACGTGACCGAGGCCGACGTGCAGAAAGAATACGACCGTGCGCGCGCGCAGGCCGGCGCGAACGAGTACAAGGCGCGCCACATCCTGGTGGAGACCGAGGACGAGGCAAAGCGCCTGATCGCCGAGCTGCAAAAGGGCGGCAAGTTCGAGGACCTGGCGAAGAAGTCCTCGAAGGACGAAGGCACGCGTGAACTGGGCGGCGACCTCGACTGGAAACTGCCCGCGGCGCTGGAAAAGCCGTTCGCCGACGCCATGGTCGCCCTGGACAAGGGCAAGTTCACCGCGGCGCCGGTGCGCACCCGCTTCGGCTATCACGTCATCCAGCTGGACGACGTGCGCGACGTGAGCTTCCCGCCAATCGCCCAGGTGAATCAGCAGATCCGCCAGCGGCTGCTGCGCCAGAAGGTCGAAGAACTGGTGCGCGAGCTGCGCACCAAGGCGAAGGTCGAGTAAGGTTGCGGGCGCACGCGCGACCAAACGCCGAGGAGGAACCGCAACCATGATCCGATCGCTGCTGCTCGTGGCATTGCTCCTGCCGGCGCTCGCGCCGGCGCAGGACCTCGCCAAGGCGACCTTCGCCGCGGGGTGCTTCTGGTGCACCGAGGAGGCCTTCGACAAGGTCGACGGGGTGGTGGCGACCGTCTCGGGCTACATGGACGGGCACATGAAGGAGCCGACCTACCCGCTCGTATCGACCGGCGGCACCGGCCATACCGAGGTGGTCGAGGTGACCTACGACCCGCGCAAAGTGAGCTACGAAAAGCTGCTCGAAGCCTTCTGGGTCAATCACGACCCGACCTTTCTCGACCGCCAGTTCTGCGACCAGGGCTCGCAGTACCGGCCCGGCATCTTCACGCACAACGCCGAGCAGCAGCGGCTCGCCGAGGCGTCCAAGCTAAGGTGGGACAAGGACAA
>DASTTC010000233.1:0-2940 GCA_035760345.1 Burkholderiales bacterium
GCTCGGCGCAGCTCGGCAATGCGCTCGGAATGTTCCTCGGCCTGGTAGAGCGCGCGATAGGCGCGCAATTCCGCCTCCACCTCGTGATTGGCGGGGAGCGCTTCCGTGTCGGGGGCCCCGAGCTGGCGCGCGGCCTTGCGCTTGGCGAGGGCAAAATCGTCAATGCCGTCCTCGGCCATCAGCCGGGCCGCGGTGGCCGCGATTCGCGCGCGCATGCCGTTCTGCCGCGAGTTCGAGCGGCTCATAGCCGGGGCATCATAGCGCATCGGGCCCAGCGCCCATCGCGTACTCGCGTACAATCGCCGCCCTTTCTTCAGGCCATGGCCGCACACCTGCACATTCTGGGCATCTGCGGCACCTTCATGGGCGGCCTGGCGGCGATCGCCCGCCAGGCGGGCTACCGGGTCACCGGCTGCGACGCCAATGTCTATCCGCCGATGAACGAGCAGCTTGCCGCGCTGGGCATCGAGCTCACCGAAGGCTATGGCGCCGGGCAGCTCTCGCTGGCGCCCAAGCTGTGGGTGGTCGGCAACGTGGTCACGCGCGGCAACCCGCTCATGGAAGCCATCCTCGACGCCGGCGCGCCGTACGTCTCCGGGCCGCAATGGCTCGCCGAGCACGTTCTGGCGGGACGGCACGTCCTTGCGGTGGCGGGCACGCATGGCAAGACCGGTACCGCCAGCATGCTCGCTTGGATTCTGGAGCATGCCGGGCGCAAGCCCGGGTTTCTCATCGGCGGCGTACCAGTGAATTTTGGTGTGAGCGCACGCTTGGGCGAAGGGCAACCGTTCGTCATCGAAGCAGACGAGTACGACACCGCCTTCTTCGACAAGCGCTCCAAGTTCGTCCACTATCGAGCCCAAACGGCAATTTTGAATAATCTAGAGTTTGATCATGCTGACATCTTCGACGATCTTGCATCGATCGAACGTCAATTTCACCATTTTGTAAGGATCCTGCCAGCGTCCGGGTTGATTATCTCGAACGGCCAGGACGAAGCATTGAAGCGCGTCCTTTCCCAAGGCGTCTGGACGCAGGTCGAGCGATTTGGGGGCGAAGGGGCCTGGCAAGCGGGACCCCCGGATGATCGCAACGGTTTTGACGTGCACCTCGAAGCTAAGGTGCTTGGACGGATGCGCTGGACCCAGACTGGCGAGCACAACCGGATGAATGCCTTGGCGGCCATCGCCGCTGCCCGGCATGCGGGGGTCGAGCCGATGGTGGCGATCGAGGCGCTGGCGAGCTTCCAGGGCGTGCGCAGGCGCCTGGAACGGCGCGGCGAGGCGCGCGGCATCACGATCTACGACGATTTCGCGCACCACCCGACGGCGATCCTCGCCACGCTCGAGGGCCTGCGCGCCCGGGTCGGGGCGGCGCGCATCCTTGCCGTGCTCGAACCCCGCTCCAACACCATGCGGCTCGGCGTGATGAAGGATCGACTGGCCGCGAGCCTCGGGCCCGCCGACCGCACATACGTCTATGCGGCCGGGCTCGGCTGGGACGCGGCGGCTGCGCTGCGACCGCTGGGCGATCGGGCGCGCAGCTTCGAGCGCCTGGAGGACCTGGTCGCGGCGGTTGCCACGCAGGCCCGTTCGGGAGATCACGTGCTGGTGATGTCCAATGGCGGCTTCGGCGGGGTGCACGAGAAGCTCCTGGCTGCGATCGGCGGCGGGGTTGCGGCATGATCGTCTACCTGCACGGCTTCAACTCCTCGCCGCATTCGCACAAGGCGCAGGTATTGTCGGCGTACATGGCTGAGCGCGGACTGGCTGCCCAGTATGCGTGCCCCGCGTTGCCGCCGCTCGCCGGTGATGCCGTTGCCGTCGTCGAAGCGCTCATGGCGCGCCATCCCGGCGGGCGCTTGTGCCTCCTTGGGTCTTCGCTCGGCGGCTTTTACGCGACGCACCTCGCCGAAAAGCACGGCGCCCGCGCCGTCTTGCTCAATCCGGCCGTCGATCCGCAGGTGGGCCTGCGCGCCTACCTGGGCGAGCAGAAGAACCTGCACACCGGTGAGCCGTATCTGCTCACCGAGGCGCACCTGCGCGACTGGGGCAAGCTCGTCGCACCGCGCATCACGCCGTCGCGCTATCTCCTGATCGTGGAAACCGGCGACGAGGTTCTGGACTACCGCAAGGCCGTTGAACGCTACCGCGGCGCCGAGCAGATCGTGATCGAGGGCGGCGACCACAGCCTGCAGAGCTACCTGCAGCACCTGCCCCGCATCCTCGAGTTCGCGGGGTATTGACGGGTGCAGGTCCTCTACGAGGAGGAGGGCGAGTTCAAGGTGGGTACGGTGCTCGCGCAGGCGCCCGCGTCGTTCCAGGTCGAAAGTCCGCATGGACGGCGCTCCAAGGTCAAGGCCACGCTGGTGCTGTTGCGCTTCGAGCGGCCGGGCGGTACCGAACTGCTGGACGAGGCGGGCAAGTTCGCGGCCGGCCTGGATACGGATTTCCTCTGGCAATGCAGCGGGCGGGACGAGTTCGACTTCGACGCGCTCGCGCGCGAGTACGTCGGGCGCGAGCCGAGCCCGGTAGAGGCCGCGGGCGTCCTGCTGAAGCTGCATTCCGCGCCGATCTACTTTCACCGCCGTGGACGCGGCCGTTACCAGGCGGCCCCCGAGGAGACGCTCAAGCTCGCCCTCGCCTCGGCGGACAGGAAGCGGCGCGTGCAGGAGCAGATCGCCGGATGGGCGGAGCGCCTCGCGCGCGCCGAGTGCCCGCCGGAAGTGGAACGCTTGCGCGACGAACTGCTCTACGCCGCGGACCGCAACAAGCCCGAGACCAAGGCGCTCGAGCAGGCCTGCAAGGCGACCGGGCTGGGCCCTGCGCGCCTGCTGGAGCGCTGCGGCGTCGTCAGCGACACGCATGCGTACCACCTGAACCGGTTCCTGTTCGAGTTCTACCCGCGCGGCACCGCGTTTCCACCGCACGAGGTGCCCGA
>DASTTC010000234.1:0-3456 GCA_035760345.1 Burkholderiales bacterium
CCAATCTCAGGAGACTTCAATGAGCAAGCTGCTGTCCGCACTGTTCGCCGCCGTGTTCGCGGTCGTAAGCGCCACCGCCTTCGTCGCGACGAGCGCCGTGGCGCAGGACAAGAAGGAAGAGCAGAAGATGGAGAAGAAGACGGACAAGAAGAAGTCCGTCAAGAAGGCGAAGAAGGAAGTGAAGAAGGACGAACAGAAGAAGTAACGCTCCTCTTCCGAAAAAGGGGCAGGGACGCTACCCTGCCCCTTTTTGTTTGCCCATGCGCCCTCTCGCCGCCGTCCTGCTGTTCGCCGCCGCCGGTGCCGCCGCCCAGGCGCCGCCGCTGCCCATCGCGCAGCTCGGCGCGGGCATGCACCTGATCCAGGCCGAAGTCGCGGACAACGACGCCACGCGCACCCGCGGGCTCATGCACCGTACGTCGCTCGCGCCCAACGGCGGCATGCTGTTCGTGTTCGATGCCGCGGCCCCGTACTGCATGTGGATGAAGAACACGCCGCTGCCGCTGTCGGTGGCGTTCATCGACGCGGGCGGTGCCATCGTCAACATCGCCGACATGCAGCCGCACACCGAGGACGCGCACTGCGCCACGCGCCCGGTGCCCTTTGCGCTGGAGATGCGCCAGGGCTGGTTCGAGCAGCGCGGCATCCGCGCAGGCTTTCGCCTGCGCGGGCTGGACCCGCTCAAACCGCGCTAGCGGACGAGCTACAGGCCGCCGTTTTGCTGCGCCACCATGCAGTACAGCATGGGGATGGACAGCAGCGTGTTCAGGCGCGAGGTCATGCCGGCCTTCTTCGCGGCCGCGGCCTTTTCCTCGGCGCCGACCTGCACCATGCCGAGCGCCTTCTTCTGGTTCGGCCAGATGATGAACCACACGTTGAACGCCATGACCAGGCCGAGCCACATGCCGATTCCGATCGGGTGGTAACCGTCTTGCAGCGAAAGCGCCTGCACCAGATATCGACCCATGCCCGCCACGATGAGACCGGTGACCACCGTGGACAGGGCCGACCAGCGGAACCAGAACAGCGCCTCGGGGGCGATCACCTTGCTCACGGCGGGCTTGTGCTCGTCCGGGATCTTCGGCATCGAGGGCGTCTGCACGAAGTTGAAGTACCACAGCAGGCCGATCCACATCACGCCCGAGAGCACGTGCAGCCAGCGGAACAAGAACCTCCACCAGGCTTCGGTCTCTATTGCGATCCAGTTGTTTGTCGCAGCGCCGACAATCAGGATCAGGACCATCAGCACGACGATGCCGGCGATGATCGTGCGGTTCAGGGATTGCAGTATCGCGCCCATGGAAGTCTCCTTTCAACGCTAGTTCTGTTAGGGGCGAAAAAAGTCTAGCACAGAGGCTAAAGCGGGAAGAACCGCGGCAGCAGCAGGGAATACGAAACCAGCATGATGATCAGCAGCGGCAGGCCGCCCCGCACGAAGTCGGAGAACCGGTAGCCGGCCGCGCTCATCACCAGCAGGTTGGTCTGGTAGGCCATCGGCGTCGCGTAGGCGAAGTTGGCGCCGAACATGACCGCCAACACCAGCGGCTCGGGCGACACGCCGAGCTGGGCCGCGACACCCACCGCAATGGGGGTGCCGACCGCGGCGGCGGCGGCGTTGGACACGAAATTCGTGAATACCGCGATCATCAGCATGAGCAGCGCCAGCACCCATTCCGGGGGCAGGCCGCGCGTCGCGGCCACGAAATGCGCCGCCAGCCAGTCGGTGGCGCCGGTCTGCGCCAGCGCCGAGCCCAGGGCGAGGCTGGAGGCCACCAGCAGGACGATCTTGGTGGACAGCGACGCGCTGGCATCGCTCCACTCCAGGCAACGCGTCGCCAGCATCGCGGCGACGCCGGCCAGTGCAGCGACGGAGATCGGCGCCAGCTTGAACGAGGCGACGGCGATCACGGCGGCGAGGATCAGAAGCGCGAGCGGCGCGCGCTTGGTGCGCGGCAGCTCGTAGGTCCAGTCGAGCACCAGGAGCCGCGCGCGCGAGCGCAGCTGCGCGATCGACTGGTCGCTGCCCTGCACCAGCAGCACGTCGCCGGCGCGCAGCACCGCGTCGCCGATGTCGTCGCGCCCGAGCGCCGTCTGCGCGCCCGCGCGCTGCAGCCCGACGATGATCACGTCGTGGACATCGCTGAAGCGCGTGGCGCGCAGCGTGGCCTTGTGCAGTACCGAGCCCTCGGTCACCACCACTTCGGCGAGGCGCTGGCCCTCGGCCGTCAGCGGGTGCGCCTCGTCCACCAGATTCTCGGTGTCGCCGGTCCCGTGCAGAGGCGCGCCGAGCTGCTCGGAGATTTCCTGCAGGTCCTTGGCGCCGGCGGCAAGGTACAGCCGGTCGCCGGCGCGCAGCTTGAGCGTCGGCAGTCGCGCCAGTTCCAGCCCGTCGCGCACGATGCGCGTGATGCGTAGCTCGGCCCCGGTTTTGTCGCGCAGCTCGCTGAGCGTCTTGCCGACGGCGTAGCTCTCCTCGGCGACGTACAGCGACGCGGCGAACACCTGCGGCGCGGCGTCGCCCAGCGGCGAGACCCGCTCCGGCAGCAAGCGCGGCAGCACCAGCCAGAGGTAGAGGATGCCGCCCACTGCCGCCAGCGCGGTGACGTGGATGAAGTCGAAAATCTCGAAGCGGCGCACACCGAGGTCGGTGGCCACGGCCACCACGATCAGGTTGGTCGAGGTGCCGATGGTGGTGCCCATGCCGCCGATCAGCACGGCGTAGTTCATCGGCAGCAGCGTGCGCGCCGGCGAGGTCTTCGCGCGCAGCGCCGCGCCGACGAGCACCGGCAGCATCAGGACGACGAGGGGCGTGTCGTTGATCACGCCGCTCACCGCCGCGCACAGCACCAGCACGCCCAGCATCGCCAGGCCGGGCCGTGCCGCCAGCATGCGCGCCAGCACGCGCGCTGCGGGCTCCAGCGCACCGGTCACCACCAGGCCGCGGCCCAGGATCATCAGGGCGCAAATCGCCACCAGCGCGTCGTGGCCGAAGCTGCGGAAGAAGTCGATGGCGGCGACGTCCGGGTGGGGAAACAGCTGGAAGCCCACGCAGAGCGCCACCAGCACCGCGAAGCTGGTGGTCTCGATGGAGACTTTTTCGCTCGCGTACATCGCGAAGGCCACGACGGTGAGTGCGAGGACCGCGACGGCGTGGGCGCCGATCGACATGTGTCCCGCCCGGTCTAGTGGCCAAGAATCTGGCTGAGGAACAGCCGCGCGCGCTCGGTGCGCGGTGCCTCGAAGAATTCGCGCGGCGGCGCGGTCTCGACGATCTCGCCGTGGTCCATGAAGCATACGCGGTCGGCCACCGTGCGGGCGAACCCCATCTCGTGGGTCACCACCACCATGGTCATGCCCTCGGCGGCGAGTTCCACCATCACGTCGAGCACTTCCTTGATCATCTCCGGGTCGAGCGCCGAGGTCGGCTCGTCGAACAGCATGATCTTGGGCTTCATC
>DASTTC010000235.1:0-3543 GCA_035760345.1 Burkholderiales bacterium
CGCCTGGGATTGCCGCGTGAAGACCTGGGAGTTGGAGGATGCCGCGGGGGTGGTGCGCGCGCATCCGGGCATTCCCGTCGTGCTCAACCACACCGGCTTTCCTTGGGATCGCAGCGACGGGGGGCTGGAACTCTGGCGCCGAGGCCTGCGCGCGCTCGCGGCGAGCCCGCACTGCTTGTGCAAGCTCTCCTGCCTGTGCCTGCCCGAGGGGCCGTGGGACTATGACGCCAACCGGCGCGTCGTGCTCGAGGCGATCGAGATCTTCGGCGTCGAGCGCTGCATGTTCGCCTCCAACTTCCCGGTCGACGGCCTGCGCGTCAGCTTCAAGCGCATGTTCGAGGACTACCAGCGCATGACGAAGGACTTCGCGCCCGCCGAGCGGCGCTCGCTGTTCCACGACAACGCGGCGCGCTTCTACTGCCTTTGATCGTAGGGTGGGCCATTGGCCCACCCTACAGCTTCGGCATAGTCCCCATTTTTCGTAGGGTGGGCCGTTGGCCCACCTTACGAGAGCTCCGGCATCGCCACCGGCCGCACGGTCTCGTAGGCGCGCGCGGCGCGCAGCACTAGCGCGTCGCCGTACTTCGGCCCCACGATGTGCAGTCCCGCCGGCAGCCCCGCCTTCGTCAGCCCGCAGGGAATCGACGCCGCCGGCTGCTGCGTGAGGTTGAAGGGGTAGGAGAACGGCGTCCAGTCGGTCCAGCGGCGGTTCCTCCCCGCTGCCGGGAATTCCTTGCCCACATCGAACGCGGGCACCGGCAGCGTGGGCGTGAGCAGCAGGTCGTACTTCTGGTGGAACTGGCTCATGAGCACGCCGAGCGCGCCGCGCTTCGCGACGGCGTCCATGTGCTGTTTCAGCGTGATCTTCTCGCCCTGGCGCGCGACGTCCAGCAGGCCCTTGTCGACCAGCTTGCGTTTCGCGGCGGGAATGCTGCGTATCACGTAGGCCGCGCCCGGGAACCAGTGCAGCGTGAATACTTCGAGCTGGTCGTCGAACCCGGGATCGACTTCATCCACGTGAGCGCCAAGGTCCACGAACACCTTCACCGCCTGCTTCACCAGCGCGGCGATCTCCTTGTCCACTTTGGCGTAGCCGAGATCGGGCGAGTAGGCGATGCGCAGGCCCCTCACGCCGTCCTCCAGCCCCGCAAGATAGTCGCGTGCGTCGTAGGGCAGGGCGGTCCAATCGCGCGCATCGGGCTGCGCGAGGACGTTCAGCATCAGCGCCGCGTCGCTCACCGTGCGCGTCATCGGCCCCAGGTGCGCCACCGTGCCGAAGGGCGACAGCGGCCACGCGGGCACGCGGCCGAACGAGGGCTTGATGCCGAAGAGACCCGTGAAGCCGCAGGGGATGCGGATCGAGCCGCCGCCGTCGGTGCCGATGGCGAGCGGGCCCATGCCGGAGGCGACCGCCGCCGCCGCGCCGCCCGAGGAGCCGCCCGGGGTCTTGCGCGGATTCCAGGGATTGCGCGTGATGCCTGTGAGCGGGCTGTCGGTGACGCCCTTCCAGCCGAATTCGGGCGTGGTGGTCTTGCCGACGAGCACCGCGCCGGCTTCGCGCAGGCGCGCCACCGCGGGCGCGTCGTCTTTCCAGGGGCCGGCCGGGTCGGTGGTCTTCGAGCCGCGCCGCGTCGGCCAGCCTTTGGTGAGGATGATGTCTTTGATGGAAGCTGGCACGCCATCGAGCGAGCCCATGGGCGCGCCTTGCATCCAGCGCGCCTCGCTCGCGCGCGCGGCCTCGAGCGCCGATTTGGCGTCGATCAGGTTGAAGCAGTTGAGCACCGGGTTGAGCCCGGCGATGCGCGCGAGCACGGCGCGCGTCGCCTCGACGGGCGAAAGCGTACGCGCTCGATACGCGCTCAGGAGTTCAGTCGCGCTAAGCGCGCAAAGGTCGGCGGCCATGGATGCCCCGGCAATCGGCTGAGGAAAGCCCGCATTGTAGTGGCCGCGGGTGCCACCGGGGATCAGGCATCCATGGCGCTTGCAGCGTCAGTTCCGCGCCAGCCAGGCGACGACACCGCGCAGCTCGTCGCGCTCGGTAGAGCGCTGGGTCATCTCGGCGATCCTCTGGTAGTGGGCCTTGGCGCGCGCATTGTCGCCGGATTTTTCCGCCGCGATCGCTGCGCCGTACAGGCTACGCAGCCGGCCCGGCTCCCGCTGCATGCCTTTCTCGAACTCGCGCAATGCCGCGGACTGCTGTCCCAGTTCGATGAGCAGCTCGCCCAGCAGTTCGCGGGCGGGCGCGATCGGCCCCGGCGTGACCGGATGCTTTTCGGTTGCGTCTTCCATGTCGGCGGCGGTGCGCAGCAGTTGTACAGCCTCTTCGTTACGGCCCTCGGCGCGGGCGATCCATGCCTGCACGGCGCGGCCCTGGATCTCCGCCTGCTCCGCCCAGTAGCCGCTCTTTGCCGCGAGCAGCGCCTGATGGATGGCCCGCAGACGCTCGAGTTCCTGCTTGGCCTGCGCCATGTTCCCTGAGCGCGCTGCGCCGAGCCCCCGCGCGAAAACCAGCACGCTCTCGGCCTGCGGTGCTTTCGCCCAGGCGCCCTCTTTTTGCGCGGCGAGCTTGAGCTGCGCCGCGTCCGACCACTTGCCGCGCTCCAGGGCGAAGCGGGCCGGCATCGAGGCAATGGCATAGGCGCCGACGAACGCCGCCTCGGCTTCCGGCCACGCGCGGACCCGTTCGGCCAACCGCCCGGCATCGGCGTCGCGCCCGAGCTGCAGGTAAGCGTACATCGCGTAGTCGAGCGCGTGCAGCTCGCATCGCGGCGTGTCGCAGGACTTGGCCGAACGCAGATTGGTGTCGATGGATTCCTGCCAGTGGCCGAGGCGGGTGAAGATATGCGACGGCATGTGCAGCGCATGGGGCGCGGCCGGGGCGATGCCGGCGTACTTGCGCGCCGCCGCCAGGCCGTGCCTGGCGATCGGGGGGTAATCGTAGGCATGAATGAGGAAGTGCGCGGCGCCTGGATGATCCGGCTCCGCGCTGAACACCGCCTCCAGGATCTTGGCGGCTTTCAGCGGCTTGGCGTAGGTCTGGTCGTTCGGCGAATGCGTGGCGAGCAGAGCGAGCGCGTAGTACGCCGCGGCATTGTGGTCGTCGGAAAAGCGCTGGTGCAGCCCCTCCAATGCGCTTTCGTAGCGCACCAACCGGTCGCGGTGTGAAATGCTGTCGTGGTCGCGGTAGAACGCCTCGAGCGCAGAGATGTAATCGTTCTCGCGCGGGCTGCGGCCGCCGATCGCCCTGGCTTTGCCGATCGCGGCTGCTCCTTCCGCAAGTTGTTTCGCGCTCGGCGGTGCTGCCAGGAGGTTGTCCAGATTCACCACTGCGATGCCCCAGTGCGCCATGGCGCATGCAGGGTCCTGCGCAAGGACTTCATGGAACGCCTTGCGCGCGGGCGCCCAGAAATAGCTGATCTGCAAGGCGACCGCGCGGTTGAAAGTCTCCTGCACGGCCGGCTGACAGCCGATGGGAAAGCGGATCGCGCCGAGCTTGTCCTGGCCGCTACCGAACGCAGTTATCGACGCAACGGCTGTGCAAAG
>DASTTC010000236.1:0-3140 GCA_035760345.1 Burkholderiales bacterium
CCAGCGCACGCTGGTCATCGCGGGCCCGGTGACGTTGAGCGGCGTGGTCGGCGTCGTGCAGTGCGCGAGCAGGCGCAGCGCATGCTCGTTCGCGTCGCCCTGCCAGATGACGTTGACGTGGCCCATGGTCACGTCGAGGTCGCGCCCGGCGAACACGCTCGCGGCGACGTCATGCAGCACACCGTAGCGCATGTCGATGGCATAGGACAGTCGCACCAGCCGCCCGGGCGTGCCCCAGCGCTGCGAACCGTGCAGGAACATCTGCTCGCGCCCGACGCAGGACCAGGCGTAGTCGCCTGCCGGCGGCGCCGCCGGCGTCGCCTCGGTGGCGCCGCGCCCGCTCGTGTCGGCGTAGGGATACACGCAAATGGTGGAGAAGGCGACGATGCGGGATGCGCGAAACGCCTCGGCGACCCTCAGCGGCACGCCCGTGTTCATCGCCCAGGTGAGCGCCGGGTTGCCTGCGGCGCCGAACTTGTAGCCGGCCATGTAGACCACGTTGGGCGCGCGCGGCAGCCGCTCGAGCGCCGCCCGGTCCAGCAGGTCGCAGGCGATGCACTCGATGCCGTGGCGCTCGAGCCGCTCGCGCAGGCCGGGCTCGGAGAAGCGCGCCACGCCGATTACGCGCCGTGTTGGGTCGGCGCGCTGCGCCATGCGCGCGAGCGTCGGACCCATCTTGCCGCCGACACCGAGCACCATCAGGTCGCCGGGCACGCGCGCGAGGTCGGCTTCGAGCGCGGCGCTCGGCGCGCTCATGAAGTCCTCCAGCGCCTCGACGTCGGCGAAGCGCGCCGGCAAAGCCGGTTTGATGCGGTCGTTCATCGCGTTGCCGTTTCCGCTATTCCATGCCGAGCAGCTTGTAGATCCGGCGTGTGTACTCGCCGAAGCGCTGGTGCGTCTTCATGTCGAGCGTCCTCGGGTGCGGCAGGTCGATGACGAAGTTGTCGGCCATCTTGGCCGGCCCGGTGGTGAATACCACCACGCGCGTACCGAGGAACACCGCCTCCGAGATGCCGTGGGTGACGAAGACGATGGTCTTCTTCGACTCCTTCCAGATGCGCAGCAGCTCCAGGTTCATCTTCTCGCGCGTGAGCGCGTCCAGCGCGCCGAAGGGCTCGTCCATCAGCACCAGCTTCGGATCGTGCACCAGCGCCCGCGCGATCGCCGCGCGCTGCTGCATGCCGCCGGAAAGCTCGTAGGGATACTTCGCCTCGTAGCCGGTAAGCCCGACCAGCGCCAGCAGCGCCCGCGCGCGTTCGCGCGCCTCGCCCATCGGCAGGCCGAGGATCTCGGCGGGCAGCAGTACGTTCTCGAGGATGCGGCGCCACTTGAGCAGCAGCGGCGCCTGAAACACCATGCCGACGTCGCGCGAGGGATCGAAAGAATGCTCGGCGGTGCCGATCTGCAATTCGCCGCCGTCGTGGCCGTGCAGCCCGGCCAGGATCTTGAGCAGCGTGGACTTGCCGCAGCCCGACGGGCCGACCAGGGACACCAGCTCCCCGGGCATGACGTCGAACGTCGCGTCGGAAATGGCCAGGTGCTCGGTCTTGCCGCTGCGATAGACCTTCCTGACCGCCTTGAGATGGATGAAAGGCTGCATCACGCCAGCCTCGCATCTTTCACCACCAGCCAGCGCTCCAGCCCAAGCACCATGCCGTAGAGCGCCATGCCGATCAGCGTGATCAGGATCACCGCCATGAACATCGCCGGCGTATCGAGCGTCACCTGCACTTGCAGCATCAGGTAGCCCAGGCCCTTGTCGGAGCCGAGGAACTCGCCGACGACGGCGCCCGCCACTGCCAGGATGGCGCCCACCTTCATGCCGGCGAAGATGTAGGGCAGTGCGCCCGGCAACTGCACCTTGGTGAAAAGCTGCCAGCGCGAGCCCTTGAGGGACCGCACCAGGTCGAGCAGCTCGGGCTCGGTCTCGCGCAGGCCCCGGGCCGTGGTGAGCAGGATCGGGAACACGCAGATGGAGAACGCCATGATGCTGTTGGGGAGAATGCCGTACTTGAACCAGACGATGATCAGGGGGCCGAGGGCGACCTTCGGAATCATGTTGAGGGACACGAGCAGCGGCATGAAGAACGATTCCAGCGTCTTCGACCAGGTGAACGCCAGCGCCAGGCCCACGCCGATCACCAGCGCGAGGAAATAGCCGGCGAAGATCTCGATGCCGGTGACCGCGGTGTTGGTCCACCAGCCGTAGTCCGGCTCGAGCAGCGCGTTCAGCGTCGCCCCGGGCGAGGGCATGACGAACTGCGGCACGTCGCCCAGGCGCACGAACAGGTACCAGGCGGCGAGCACCGCCGCGTGCGCGAGCACCGCGAGCGTTAGGCGTTGCAGGTTCTCGGACATGCGTCCCCCGAAAGGCGAGTTGGGCCCCGGGGCGATTTTAACCGCGTGGTTAACCCCGCCTGCCATTGACGCTGTGATAACGCGTGGCTACCATCGCGGCATCATTTGCAGGAGGAGGATTCCATGCGCAAGCTGATGCTCGCGGCGCTCGCTGCCGCGCTCGCCGCGCCCGCCGCGGCGCAAACCACGCTCGACTTCATCCTCAACTGGGTCCCGGGCGGCGACCACGCCCCCTACTACTATGCCAAGGCCCGGGGCTGGTACGCAAAAGAAGGCATCGAGCTCAATCTCGAGCCGGGCAAGGGCTCGATGCTGGCGGCGCAGAAGGTCGGCGCCGGCGCCAACCCGATCGGGCTGGCCGACATGGGCAACGTGCTGATCGCGCGCGGCAAGGGGGCCAACCTGGTGGGCGTGTACAACGTCTACGCCAACTCGCCGCAGGGCCTTTACTGGAAGAAGAGCTCGGGCATCAAGGGCATCAAGGACTTCCCCGGCAAGAAGATCGGCAACCCGGCGGCCGACGGCGCGCGCCCGATGTGGCCGGCGCTCGCCAAGGCGGCCGGGGTCGATCCCAAGTCGGTCACCTGGGTGAACGTGGACGCCAACGCCAAGCTCGCCGCGCTCAAGGCCGGCTCGGTCGACGTCACCACCTCGTTCTACAACATCCACCACATCTTCAAGCGCGAGCTCGGCGACGACATGGGCTTCGTCGCCTGGCGCGACGTGGGCCTCAACCCCTACGGCAACTCGGTGGTGGTGAACGCCGATTTCCTGGCGAAGAA
>DASTTC010000237.1:0-9725 GCA_035760345.1 Burkholderiales bacterium
CCGACTGGCTCGGGCGCTGGCGGCGCGAAGACAAAAAGCAGGACGACCTGATCGTGCGCGCCACGCTGGGCCAGCTCCTGTTCTCAGGCGACGACCAGAAGAAGTCGCTGAAAGTGATCTCCGGCGGCGAAGCCCAGCGCATGATCATCGGCAAGCTCATCCTCGCGATGCCCAACGTGATGCTGCTGGATGAGCCGACCAACCACCTGGACATGGAATCCATCGAGTCGCTCAATACCGCGCTCGACAAGTACACGGGCACGCTCGTGTTCGTGTCGCACGACCGCGAGTTCGTGTCGTCCCTCGCCACCCGTATCATCGAATTGAAGCCCGGCAGGCAAGTGGTGGACTTCCGCGGCAGCTACGAGGACTACCTCGAGGGCGAAGCCGCGGCGCTCGCCGCCTAGCGCGCCTGCAGTCTGAATAGCGCCGGCAGCGGCGGCTTCGGCGCCGCGCGCCGCTTTTTCGGCTTCGCGAGGCGCGGCCGCGCCTCGCGCCAGAACGCCTTGCCGTCCCAGGCGCGCCCCGCGTAGAGCGCGGCGTCGAGCGCCGAAGCCTGTACCGGGTCGAGCGCCGCCGGCGCGCCCGCGGCCCCGCCCCATTCGATCAGCGCATCGCGCGCGCCGCGTGCATCGCCGCGCCGGCACGCCGCGCGCAGCTTCGCGCGGATGTCGCGCAGCGCCTGGTTGCGCAGAACCAGCCAGAGCACCGCGGCCGAACCCAGCAGCAGCAGCGCCGCAAACCCGCGCAGCATGGCGCGCGGCGAAACTTCCAGCGGCGCCGCAGCCGGCACGGCGGCGGGCGCGATCGCCAACTGCAGCCGCAGCGTGCGCCCCGGCAGGCTCGCCGTGCGCCCGCTATCGGCCTCGAGGTCCCACCAGCGCACGCTCAGCTCGGGCAGCGCAACCTCGCCTTCGCTGACCGGCAGCAGCACGATCCTTTGCGTGCGCCGCCCGACCATGCCCGTCTCCAGGTACTCCGTATGCATCTCGGGGTGGTCGTGATACACGCGCAGCGCAGTGCCCGCCGCCATCTCCAGCCGCGGCAGCCGGTCCGCCGCCAGGCCCTCGGCGCGCAGCACCAGGATGCGCGTGACCGGCGTCCCGGTGGACAGCGCATCCGGCTCGCGCGACCAGGACTCTTCCAGCGTCACCGAGCGCGCCGGCAGGAACGGCTCGCCGGCCCCGGCCGGCGCCGGCAGGACCTCGAGCACGGATTCGGGACCGCGCGCCGTGCGCGGCACGGTGCCGGTGGCGCGGTTGTAGATCTCGTAGCTCAACGCGCCCTCGAACGAGGCGCCCGGCACGACCAGCCGCCCGGCGCGATGGGCAACGATGATGTTCGAGCGCTCTAACACTTCGTACAGGACGCCTGAGCGCTGCGCCGAATAGGTGCGCACGCCGAGCAGCGACACCTCGCCCGCGTCGCCCAGCGCGGGCGGGCGCAATGTCCCGTGGGTGACGCCCGGCGCGCGATACAGGCGCAGCACCAGCCGCGCCTCGGCGCCGACGTAGACCTTCGCCGGCGCGAGCTCGGCCTCGATGAACAGGTCCGCGGCGCGCGCCGGGAGCGCGCAGCACAGGAAAACGAGGAGCGCCGCCCTCACCAGCGCCCCCCGGTATCGTGGTGCCACGTGCCGCGCATGCGCAGCTGGCGCGCGAACCGGTTCGCGAGGAGCGAGCCGGGATCGTCCGGCACGCCGGCGAGCAGGCCCTCGAGCCGTTTCGATTCCGCCGCGTCGGGCGCGTCCTCCGGCCGCACCGCGTTGTGCTGCTGGCCCCGCGCTTGCGCGAGGTCGGTGCCGGCCTGCGACTGCCCCGGCGCGGATCCGGAACCCGCTTGCGGCTCTCCCGGCGCCGGCTGCGGCTCTGCGCCGCGCTGGGACAGAGCGCTTTCGCGGCGCACGCCGGCCGCACCCGCCGGCGAGCGGCGCTCGGCTTCGCCGCCGCGCTGCGCCTCGGCGCGGCGCCGGGCCAGCGCCTCGCGCACCAGCGCGCGGTTGAAGAGCGCATCGCGCATCGACGGACGCCTTTCCAGCGCGGCGCCGTAGGCGGCGAGCGCGGCCTCGAGCCGCCCCTCGAGCGCGAGCGCGTTGCCGCGGTTGTAGTGCGCATCGGCGGTGTCGAGCGCGGCGAACAGCACCGCGGCTTCGGCCAAGCGCCCGCTGCGATACAGCAGCGGCGCGCGCCAGGGCGACTGCGCTCCGAGCTTGTCCAGCAGCCGCTCGCGCGCGCCGAGCCGCCCGGTGGCGAATTCCGCGGCCGCCTGCTGGTCGGCGCGCAGCCAGAGGTCGCGCCATTCGAACGCCTGCGCGCGCTCGGGAGGCAGCGCGATCGCGAGCGCGGCGATCCCCGCGAGCCAGCCGCGCCGGAACAGCAGCGCCGCCAACGGCAGCGCCAGCAGCACGAACCAGATGCCGCCGTCCTCGCGCACGCTCGATTCGCCCGCGCCCGCGGAAGGCGAGGCCGCCCAGGCCTGCGCGCCGCGCGCGAAGCGCGGCGTCTCGGCCCCGAGCAGGTAAAAGCGCCCGCCGCCCGCGCGCGCCACGCGCTCGAGCGCCTCGAGCTCGGGCTGCGCGACGAGGATTTCATTGCCCTCGGTCCTGGCGAACGCGCCGCTCGCCAGGCGCACCGGCCCGCCGTGCGGCGCGCCCACGCCGAGCACCGAGAGCGGAAATCCCGCGCCCTGCAGCCTGCGCGCCGCTTCCAGCGTGCGCTCGTCGCCGGCGCCGTCGCCCACCAGGATCACGTCGCCCGTCACCGCCCCGGCGCGCTCGAGGAGCGTGCGTGCCATGTCCAGCCCGAGGTCGGGACGGCTGCCGGCGCGCGGCAGCGTGCCCGTATGCAGGCTCGCGAGCAGATGCACGAGCGCCGACGGATCGTTCATCAGCGGCGCCACCGTGAAGGCGTCGGCGCCGAACACCACCAGCCCGAGCTGCGCGTCCGCGGCTTCGCGCAGCAGCGTCACGATCGCCGCGCGCGCGCGCTCGATGCGGCTCGGCACCACGTCCACCGCGTCCATCGACGGCGACAGATCGAGCACCACGATGCGCGCGCCGAGGTCGCGGTACAGCGGCGCCGGCTGCGCGCGCCAGCTCGGCCCGGCGAGCGCCACGCAGGCGAGGACGAGCGTCGCGCCCGCGAGGCCGAGCGCGAGCGGCGCGCTCCAGGGGCTCGCGCGCCCGGCGAGGTGCTCGAGCAGCTCCGCGTCGACGTGCCGGCGCCACGGCCCCGCGCCGGTGCGAACGCGCCACCACCCCGCGAGGAGCGCGAGCCCGACGGGCAGCGCGAGCAGCCAGCCGGGGCGCAGCCACTCGATCATCGGCGCGCCTCGCGCATCCCGGCGGCGAGCGCCGCCAGCGCCAGCAGCAGCGCCAGGCCGAGCGGCCAGGCGTAGAGCTCGCTCGTCGGGCGGAAATGGCGCTGGTCGAGCGCCGAGGGCTCGAGCGCCTCGAGCGCCGCGTAGATGCGCTCGAGCGCCTCGCGGTCGTCGGCGCGGAAGTAGCGCCCGCCCGAGGCGGCGGCGACGAGCTTGAGCGCGTTCTCGTCCAGGCCCTCGCCGGGGCGCGGATCGAGGCCGATGCGCGGCGCGCCGATGCCGATGGCGTGCACGCGCACGCCGTGCAGGCGCGCGAGGCGCGCCGCGTCGCTCACCGTCACCGTGCCGTCGGTGCTCGAGCCGTCGGTGAGCAGGAGCATGACGCGCTCGTCGCGCTGCATGACGCGCAGGCGCGCCACGCCGAGCGCGATGGCGTCGCCGAGCGCGGTGCCTTCGCCCGCCAGGCCGATGAAGGTCTCGTCCACCATCTCGGCCACCGCGCGCAGGTCGAAGGTGAGCGGCGCCTGCACGTAGGCCTTGGAGCCGAAGACGATGAGCCCGATGCGGTCGCCCGCGCGCGCCGCGACGAATTCGCGCGCGGTGCGCCGCATGACCTCCAGCCCGAGCTCGGGGCCGAGCGCGGCCATGCGCATGCTCGCCGAGACGTCCAGCGCGAGCAGCATGCTGCGCCCGCTCGCGGGCACGCCCACCGGTTCGCCGACCCACTGCGGGCGGCACGCCGCCGCGACCAGCAGCGCCCACGCGGCGAGCGCGATGAGCAGCCGCGCGTGCGGGCGCGCGCGCGCGCCGGCTTGCGCCCACGCGCGCGCTTGCCCGAGGAAGGGCACGCGCAGCGGCGTCGCGATCGGCGCCGCGCGCGGCACGAAGCCAAGGACGAGCCACGGCAGCACGAGGGCGAGGGCGGCGAGCGGCCAGGCGAACTCGAGCATCAGAGCACCGCGCGCAGCCAGCCGCGCGCCGCCGCGCGCAGCCGCACGGCCTCGTCGAGCGCGCCGCCGCCGCGGTAGGGCGATGCCGTGAGCGCTTCGCCCAGGGCCGCGAAGCGCCCGGGATCGGGGTCGCAGGCCTCGAGGAACGCGATCCACTCGGCGCCGTGCAGCCCGGCCGGCGAGCGTTGCGCAAAGCGCTCGAGCGCCGCAAGGCGCAGGAGCTGCGACACCTCGGCCGCGCTGGCGGCGGTCTCGAGCGCCGCCAGCAGCCTGCGGCGCAGCCGCAGGCGCCGCCACCAGCCGGGCAGAACGCGGCACGCGAACACGGCGAGCGCCGCGGCGAGGGCGAGCGCGATCCACCAGCCGGGCGCCGGCGGCCACCACGACGGCGCTGGTGGCGGATGCGCGTCGCGCAGGCGCGCGAGCAGCTCGAGCTCGGGGATCACGGCAGGGCGCGCTCGGCGAACGGGCGCTCGAGCGCGCTGAACAGCTCCTCGCCGGTGCGCACCGCGTGGCAGCGCGTGCCCGGCCGCGCGGCGAAGCGCGCGAGGCGCTCGCGCCGCGCCGCCAGCGCGCGCGCGTGCGCCGCGCGCACGCCGGCGGGGGCGGTGTCGAGCACCAGGTGCTCGCGGCCGTCGGTGAGCGGATAGCGCGCGGGCGGCGGCAGGCGCACTTCCAGCGCATCGAACACCCAGACCAGGACCACGTCGCCGCGCGCGCGCAGGCGCCGCACCGCGTTCTCGAGCGCCGCGTCGCCGTCGGCGAAATCGGAGACCAAGACGAAGCGCGTGCCGACGGCCGCCTCGGCCGCGGCGCGCGCGGCGAGTGAATCGAGCGGCGCGTCCGCGCCCGGCGCGCTCGCGGCGAGCGCGGCGCACAGCGCGGGCGCCGCGCCCTCGGCGGCGCCGGCGCGGATGTGCGCGCCGTTGCCGCCGGCGATCAGCGCGCCGAAGCGGTTCGCGCCTTCGGCCGCCGCCCAGCCGGCGAGCGCGGCGATCTCGGCGGCGAGCACCGACTTGAACGCGGCGCGCGTGCCGAAGCGCATCGGCGCGCGCTGATCCACGAGGCAGTACAGGTCGTGGCCGCGCTCGTGCTGGTAGAGCTTGGTGTGCGCGCGCCCGGTGCGCGCGGTCACGCGCCAGTCGATGCGGCGCACGTCGTCGCCCGCGGTGTAGGGCCGCGATTCGGCGTAGTCCATGCCCGCCGAGCGCGCCGCCGGGGCGCGCGGGCCCTCGCGGCGCTCGGCGTCGAGGGCGAGCAGCCTGCGCATCTCGGCGCCGTAGCGGCGCAGGCCGAGCAGCGCGTCCAGCCCGGGACGCACGCCGCGCGGCATGTGCCGCGGCGCCCCCGCGCGCGTCACGGCACCGGCACGCGCGCGAGCAGGCGCGCGACGATCTCGTTGGCGCCGACGCCGTCGGCGCGGGCCTGGTAGGACAGCAGCAGCCGGTGGCGCAGCACGTCCGGCGCGACCGCCTGGATGTCCGCGGGCGAGACGTAGTCGCGGCCGGCGAGCCAGGCGAGCGCGCGCGCCGCGCGGTCCAGCCCGATCGAGGCGCGCGGGCTCGCGCCCAGGCGCACCAGCGGCACGAGCTCGGCGTCGTAGGCGGCGGGAGTGCGCGTGGCGAGCACCAGCTCGACGATGTAGTGCTCGAGCGCCGGCGCCATGTGCAGCGCGAGCGCCGCGCGCCGCGCCGCGAACACCTGCGCCGCGGAGGCGATCGCCGCGACCGGGGTGCGTCCGCGGTCGCCGCGCGCGAGCTGCATGATCGCGTGCTCGACCTCGGGCGCGGGATAGCCCACCTGCACGTGCAGCAGGAAGCGGTCGAGCTGCGCCTCGGGCAGCGGGTAGGTGCCGTCCTGCTCGATCGGGTTCTGCGTCGCCATCACCATGAACAGCTCCGGCAGCGGGTAGCTCGCGCGCCCGACGCTCACCTGGCGCTCCTCCATCGCTTCCAGCAGCGCCGATTGCACCTTGGCGGGCGCGCGGTTGATCTCGTCGGCGAGCACCAGGCTCCTGAACACTGGGCCGGGGCGGAATTCGAACGTCGCGGTCTCGGCGCGGAACACTTCGGTCCCGGTGATATCGGCGGGCAGCAGGTCCGGGGTGAACTGGATGCGGTGGAAGTCCGCCTCCAGCAGTTCGGCGAGCGTCTTTACCGCGGTGGTCTTGGCCAGCCCGGGCACGCCCTCGACGAGGACGTGGCCGTCGCACAGCAGCGCGATCAGCAGCCGCTGCGTGAGGCCGCGCTGGCCGATGACGCGCGCGTCGAGCGCCGCGGCGAGGGCGGCGAACACCTCGCGCGCCGGGGCCTGCGCCAGGTGGGTCGAGGAAACCGTGTCCCGCAGCATGCCGCCCGTTGTCCCCCACGGATGCGTACACCGGGGACGGTGACACATCCCGTAGCGCCGAACAAGTGCCGCGGCGCAATATTGCGCCGCCCCCGAATTAGGCCGAAGATCGATTGCCGCATGGCGCGGCGTTTAACTCACCTTCCGGGAGGGAATTCATGAAGCTCGCAACTGCCGTGACGGCCGCAGCCGCGGCGCTGGCGGTCGTCGCAGGAAGCGCAGTCGCGCAGGACTGCAAGCCCTCGAAATGGGGCGCCAAGGACGAGATCGGCAACGCCAACCTGGTGACGCCGGCGCGCGTCAAGGCCGCGCTGGGCCTGGTGAAGCAGGGCAAGACGCACCCGCTCGGCATCATCATCGACTCGAGCACGCCGGCCTTCCCGCCGCGCACGCTGTCGCTCGAGGTGGTGCAGCCCAACCAGCAGGGCGGGCAGCGCCTGTTCGCCTACAAGGGCAGCTACAACGACGACCTGGTGCAAACCTGGCTCGGCATCGGACCGCAGATCGACGGCCTGGGGCACCTCGGCCAGGACGGCATGTACTACAACTGCAACCACGAAAAGGACTTCGCCGCCATCACCGGGCTGAAGAAGCTGGGGACCGAGAAGATCCCGCCGATCGTCGCCCGTGGCGTGCTGATCGACATGGCGCAGCACTTCGGCAAGCCGTTCCTCGAGGCCGGCAAGTACTTCACCGCGGCCGACATCCAGGCGGCGGCGAAAGCGCAGAAGGTCGAGATCCGCGAAGGCGACGTGGTGCTGTTCCACACCGGGTGGACCGACGCCAAGCTCGCCGCCGACCCGAAGGCCTGGGTGAGCGGCGAGCCCGGCCTGTCGGAGGACGGGGCAACGTGGCTCGGCTCGAAGAACGTGGTCGCGGTCGGGTCGGATACCTGGGGCCTCGAGCCGATCCCGCCGCAGAAGGAGGGCAGGCCGTTCTTCGGCCACGTCATCCTGCTCAAGGAGAATGGCATCTACATCCTGGAGACCATGAACACCGGGCCGCTCGCCAAGGAGGGCGTGCGCGAGTTCATGTTCGTGCTCGGCCAGGCGCGCATTCGCGGCACGGTGCAGATGATCATCAACCCGGTGGCGATCTACTAACCGGCGGGCGAGCCAAGCTTGCGCCGTGCCCTGGGAGCTCGTCGCGCTGGCCGCGATCCTCGCCGGCGCCTGGCTGTGGCGCGACAGCCTGCGCGCGCGTGAGCACGCGGTGGCCGCCGGGCGCGCGGCCTGCAAGCGCTACGGCGTGCAACTCCTGGACGAGACGGTGTCCTTCGCGCGCCTGCGCGCGGCGCGCGACGCGGCGGGCCGCCTGCGCCTGCGGCGCACCTACACCTTCGAATTCTCGGAGACCGGCGACAATCGCCGCCACGGCGTCATCGTGATGCTCGGCGCCGGGCTGGAGGACCTTCGCCTGGAGCCCCATCGGCTGCAGTGATGCACACGGCCTAACCCGGCCAGTCGCCGTAGGGCCGCGTGATGATCTCGAGCAGGTGCCCGCCGGGATCCTCGAAGTACACGCCGCGCCCGCCGAAGTGCGAGTTGATCGCCCCCGGCTGCTTTTTTCCCGGATCGGCCCAGGTTTGCTGCCCGCGCGCCTTCACGCGCGCGAAGATCGCGTCGAACTCCGCGTCCGCGACGAGGAAGGCGTAGTGCTGCGGCTCGAACTTCTGGTCGGCGCCGAGGACGGCGAGCGTCACGCCGTTGGCCGTTTCGAGGTCGAGGAAGGGGCCGAAGGGCTTCGCCGGTGCGAAGCCGAAGACCTCGGCGTAGAACTCGGCCGAGGCGCGCGCATCGCGCGCGTGCACGATGGTGTGGTTGAGTGCGGCGGCCATGAACGCGCGCTTAGGCGGAAAGCGCGATGTCCAGCGTGGTGACGCGGCGCAGCTCGCGCCGGTGCGCGGTGTCGTCGAAGGGCACGCCGCGATGCATGGTGGCGAGGTTGTCCCAGATGACGAGGTCGCCCACGCGCCAGGCGTGCCGGTGGACGAAGCGCCGCTCGGTGGCGAGCTCGGTGAGCTCGCCTAAAAGCAGCCGCCCCTCGGGCACCGGCCAGTCGACGATGCGCGAGGCGTGCGAGGCGAGATACAGCGCGCGCCGGCCGGTGCGCGGGTTGGCGCGCACCAGCGGATGCACCGCGCCGGGGAGTTTGTCCTGCTCCTCGCGCGAGAACTCGAACCCCAGGGTCTGGCGCGAGTGGGCGATCGAATGGTGCACGCGCAATTGCGCGATCCTCGCTTTCATGCCCTCGTCCAGCGCGTCGTAGGCCGCGCGCATGTCGGCGAACTCGGTGTCGGCGGCCACCGGCGGCACCACTTTCGCGTGCAGCATCGAGTAGCGCCCCGGCGGATCCTGGAACGAGGCGTCGGTGTGCCACAGGCGGTTGCCGAGCGTGTACATGCGCCGCCGGTCGCCCGCCGAGAGCAGCCCGCCCGTCTCGTCCACGTTGGAGATGTCGGTGAGCGCTTCGTCGCCGAGGCGGTTCCTGCCCAGCACCGAGGCGCCGGTCTTGGCGTGCAGCTTGCCGTCCAGGCGCTCGGCGAACGCGAGCTGCTCGGCGCCCGAGAGCGCCTGGTCGCGGAACACGAGCACCGCGTAGCGATCCATGCCGGCGCGGATGTCTTCCAGCGCCGCGCGCTCGAGGACCGTGCGCAGGTCGATGGGCGCCGCCTCGGCGGCGAACAGCGGATGCAGCGGTCGAAACGCGAGCGCCATGACGCGATTCTAGTGCCAGAATGGCGCTGCCATGACCGGGCATTTCGACCTGCTGATCCGCGGCGGCACCGTCGTCGACGGCACGCGCGCGCCGCGCTTCGCGGCCGATGTCGCAGTGCGCAACGGCCGCATCGCGGCGCTCGGTGACCTCAAGGGCGCGCGCGCCGCGGCCGAGATCGACGCCACGGGAAAGATCGTCGCGCCCGGCTTCATCGATGCGCACACGCACGATGACCGGCTGCTCCTGTCGGATCCGTCCATGGCGCCCAAGGCGAGCCAGGGCGTGACCACCGTGGTGGCGGGTAACTGCGGCATCTCGCTCGCGCCGATGCCCGCCCGCGTGAAGCCCGTGCCGCCGCTCGATCTGCTTGACGAGGGCGGCGGCTGGTTT
>DASTTC010000238.1:0-2792 GCA_035760345.1 Burkholderiales bacterium
GGTCAACAGTTCGTAGGCCCGGCGGCAGATGGTGGTGCGCCGCTCGAGCGTGTCAGCCTGCCCCTTTTCGTCGAACGCCATCACCACCACCGCCGCGCCATAGCGGCGCGCGAGCCGCGCCTGGCGCAGGAACTCCGCCTCCCCCTCCTTCATGCTGATCGAATTGACGATCGATTTGCCTTGCACGCACTTCAGACCCGCTTCGATCACGCTCCACTTGGAGCTGTCGATCATCACCGGGACACGGGCGATATCGGGCTCGGCCGCCGCGAGCGTGAGGAAGCGCGTCATCGCCGCCTCCGAGTCGAGCATGGCTTCGTCCATGTTGACGTCGATCACCTGCCCGCCGTTTTCCACCTGCTGGCGCGCCACCGACAGCGCCTCGGTGAAATCGCCGGCGAGGATCAGGCGCGCGAATGCCTTCGAGCCCGTGACGTTGGTACGCTCGCCGACGTTGACGAACAGCGAATCGTCACCGACGTTGAGCGGTTCCAGGCCGGCAAGGCGCAGCTTCTTCGGCAACACCGGGACGCGCCGCGGCGCAACGCCCTTCACGGCTTCGGCCAGCGCGCGGATATGCTCGGCAGTCGTGCCGCAGCAGCCGCCGGCGATGTTGAGCCAGCCGCTGCGCGCCCATTCGCCCATGATCGAAGCCATGTTCTGCGGCGTGTCGTCGTATTCGCCGAACGCATTGGGCAGCCCCGCGTTCGGGTGGCACGACACGAAAGCCTCGGCGATGCCCGCAAGTTCCTCAACGTACGGGCGCAGCTCCTTCGCCCCCAGCGCGCAGTTCAGGCCGATCGCCAGGGGCCGCGCATGGCGCACCGAGTTGTAGAACGCTTCGGTGGTCTGGCCGGAGAGCGTGCGTCCCGAGGCGTCCGTGATGGTTCCGGAGACGATCACCGGCAGGCGCGCGCCGCGCCGTTCGAACACGTTTTCGAGCGCGAACAGCGCCGCCTTGGCGTTCAGCGTATCGAACACCGTCTCGACCAGGATCAGGTCCACGCCGCCTTCGGCGAGCGCGTGCGCCGCCTCGGCGTACGAGGCCACCAACTGGTCGAAGTTGATCGCGCGGAAGCCCGCGTCGTTGACGTCCGGCGAGATCGACGCGGTCTTGGTGGTCGGCCCCAGCACGCCGGCGACGAAGCGCGGGTGGGCCGGGTCCCTGGACTGCCAGTCGCGCGCCGCCTCAACGGCCAGGCGCGCCGCCGCGAGGTTCAGTTCCGCCACCAGCCCCTGCATGCCGTAGTCGACCATCGACACGGCGGTGGAATTGAAGGTGTTGGTCTCGATGATGTCGGCGCCTGCTTCGAGATACTGCGCGTGAATGCGCCGAATCAGATCCGGCTGCGTCAGGGCGAGAAGATCATTGTTGCCGCGCAGGTCGTGCGGCCAGGCGCGGAAGCGCTCGCCCCGGTACTGCGCCTCGTCGAGGCGCTCGCGCTGGATCATGGTGCCCATGGCGCCGTCGAGCACGAGGATCCTCTCGGCGAGCAGTGCTTGCAGTTGAGCGGTGCGGTCGCTGTGCGGCATCGATAGCCTGAAAAACAAAACGCCCGTTCAGCTTGCGCGGAAACGAGCGTCGGGGCACGTCTCTTTAGCGGTATTTGTAACGCGCCCGCAAGCTGAACTTCAAATCGGCGCGAGGATGCCAGTGTGCCAACTTAGTGCTGCTGTGTCAAACGCTTACGCGTATAATGCGCCTCCCGATGGACCACTTCGAGCCCAAGCAGGCGCAACAGTTCCTGAAGCAGCATCCGGACGCACTGTTCTTGGATTGCCGCAGCGAGATGGAGTACCTGTTCGTCGGCCATCCGGTGGGCGCGCTGCACGTGGCTTGGAACGACGGCCCGGACTGGGCGGTCAACCCGCATTTCGTCGGCCAGGTGAAGAAGCTCGCCGGCACCAACCACACGACGCGCCCCGTGGTGCTCATCTGCCGCAGCGGCAACCGCTCGCAGGAAGCGGGCGAGGAGCTCAAGCGCGCGGGCTTCACGCGTGTGTACAACGTGAAGCACGGCTTCGAGGGCGAACTGAACGACCAGCACCAGCGCAACTCGCTCGCCGGGTGGCGCTTCGAGGGGCTGCCATGGGAGCAGTGTTGAGCGAGGCGGAGTTTCGCCCCGTCGTCGGTTCATTTGCGTGCCAGGTGCAATGGGGCGACTGCGATCCCGCCGGCATCATCTTCTACCCGACTTACTTTCGCTGGATGGACGCGGCGTGCTGGGCGTTGTTCGCCTCGGTGGGCTACGACGCGAAGCGCATGCGCGCGGAGCACCTCGCCATGCCGCTGGTGTGCGCTGATTGCCAGTTCCTGTACCCCGCGGAGCAGGGCGATCGGTGCGAGGTGCGTTCGAGCATCGTGCGTTTCGGCGGCAAGTCCTTCGTCGTCGCGCACGAGGTGCAGCGCGCCGACGGCATGGCCCTCGCCAAGGGCACAGAGACGCGCGTCTGGGGAAAGTACGAGGCCGGTCCCGGCACGCGCCTGCGCGGTGTGGCGATGCCCGAGGATCTCAAGGCGCGCTTTCGCGCCACCTAGCCTAGAAGTCGAAGAACACCGTCTCGCTCCTGCCCTGCAGGACGATGTTCCACTCCAGTATCCCTTTTGCCTTGCGCCTCGCGATCAGGGTCGCGCGGCGCGCCGCCGGCACCCGCTTGAGCAGCGGATCCTGCGCATTGGCCGGGTCGCCGGGGAAATAGATGCGGGTCGAGAGTTGCTTGAGCAGGCCGCGCATGAACACTGTCACCGAGAGGTGTGGCGCCTGCAGATTGCCGCCGGGACCCGGCACGCG
>DASTTC010000239.1:0-3534 GCA_035760345.1 Burkholderiales bacterium
GCGCCACTCGCGCTGCAGCCACGGCATGCCGCGCGACATGCCGATCATCAGCACGCCGAAGACGATTACGATCGCGCCGCCTGCGAGGTTCGCCTCCTGCCGGTACTGAAGGAGCAGGCTGCCGAGCAGGCTCGCCCCCGCCCCGAACGCGACGAACACCACGCCGAAGCCCAGTACGAACACGCCGCTCAGGGCGAGCGCGGAGAGCCGTTCATGAAGCGACCGGCCTCGCTCGAGCGCGGTATTCGATTGCCCCGCGACGTACGAGACGTACGCGGGCACGAGCGGCAGCACACACGGCGAGAGAAACGACACCATGCCCGCGGCGAAGGCCGCGGCGAAGCCGATCGCTCCGGCGTCCATCAGCGAACCTCGTGCCTCCCGGCGCCGCCGGCGATGAGGGCGGGGCTGCAGCCGAAGATCACTTCGTCTCGCCCTGGGCGGCGATTCGCCGCCAGTTGCGGCCGCGGTCCGCACTCAGAAAGACGTTGCGCCGGAAAGTGGCGATCGCGAACTCGTCGCGGCGCGCGGGATTCTGGGCGATGTAGGCGACTGCATCCCGCGCAAGCGGCGGCAGTGCCACTTTCCCCACGGCTCCGCCTTCTAGCGCCACGCGCGCGAGGATCGGCTGGCCGTCGAACGCCCCGTACCACAGGTGACGGCCGTCGAGCTCGAAGTACGCAGCAAGCGCATCTACGCCCGAGACCACCGCGGTGAAGCGCTCACCCGAGTCGCGCGACAGGTAGACGCCCTTTTCCGTCGCGACCGCGACGGTCGCGGCGTCCTCCGGATGTACGGCGAGCGCGCGCGGATCGCCTTCAAGCCCGGCGGCGCGCGCCGGCTTCCACACAAAGCCGTCGTTGCGGGTCGAATGCAGACCGGGCACGCGCATGCGCGAACTGGGCTCCGGGTTCCAGACGTAGATGGCGTTGGTGTTCCAGCTCGTGGCGAGCAGGTGGAAGTCGGTCTCGCCCTCGAGACCGAGCTTGTCCCAGGTCCTGCCGCCGTCGCGGCTGCGGATGAGGCCGAAAGGATTCACCATTGCCGAGCCGGGCGCGGGATGCCCGCTGCTGTACAGATGCTTCGAGGTCGCGGCAAAGCCCATGTAGTCGTGCTGCGGGCCGGGCGCCTTGTTCCACTTCCCCGCCTCGTACACGGCGAGGCCGTGATGGCTCGGGACCAGGAGCCGCTTGCCGTCGGCGCTGTAGGCAAGGCCGTGCACATGATGGAGCGTTACCGATTGCTGCGCGGTGGCGGGGGCGGCAAGGGTCGCGCCAGCGATGATGGCGGCCACGAACTGCCGGATGGAACGGTGCAACTTGCTCATGGTCGATGGCTCCTCATGGCTTCGCGCTCGCCGACATTTGCGCGCGCGCCTCGCGTACCTCGGGCGCGGTCCAGCGCGACTTGATGAAGGCGAGCACCGCCCAGATCTCGTCGTCGGCGAGCGTCCGGCCGAAAGCAGGCATGTCGGACTCGTACCCGGCCGGCGCGTAGGGCGGCACGATCCCTTGCTTCGTGATCCCAAAGAGCAGTGCGTCCGCGTGGTGCCAGGTGTGGCCGGTTTCGTCGTGCGGCGGCGCGGGCCGGCGCCCGTTCGGCAGCAGGCTGCGCCAATGGGGCTGGCCCTCGAGATTCGCGCCGTGGCAGGAGGCGCAATGCTGCGCATAGACGCGCTCGCCGAGCGCGACGCGCCCGGCATCGCCGGGATCGGCCCGGGAATCCTCGAAACCGGACGACGCCTGTTCGCAGCCGGCGAGTACGAGGATCATGGCGATGAGCAGGCTGCGCTCCCGCATGCTCAGCTCACCCGGATGCAGGACATCATCCCGCTCGCCTGGTGCTCGAGGACGTGACAATGGAACATCCAGTCGCCCGGGTTGTCGGCGACGAAGGCGATCTCCGCGCGCTCGCGGGGATCGAGCATTACCGTGTCGAGCCATTCGCGGTGCCGCGTCGGCCGGCGGTTTCGCGTCAGCACGCGAAACGCATGGCCGTGCAGATGGATCGTATGGTGCCACATCGTGTCGTTCACCAGATTCAGGATGCAGCTGCGGTCCCTGCGCAAAACGAGGATCGGCTCGAACGGCAGGCCGCTATCGCCGCAGCCATCGGCGACACCGTTCACCGCCCATGCGGCCCCGCGTGACAGCCCGCGCATGTTGCCCATCATGCCACCGGTAAAGACGATCTCGTGGCGCTCGGCGGACCGCAAGTCCGGCTCTGCGAGCGGATTGTCCGGCAGGCGGGGCGGATCGCCCGCGTGCGCGCGCAGCGGCGGCTCGTCGCCGTACTCGAGGTCGATCAGGTCGTAGGCGAGCCTGCGGTAGAAGCCGTCGTGCACGGCGTGCCGGCTGCCCGGCGCCGCGTTCATGTCGAGGATCAGGTCGGCGCGCATCGCCGGACCGAGCACCACGGCGCCGCCCGGCGGCTCGTGCGGCTCCACGGGCTGCCCATCGAGCGCGATCGCCCACGGCCGGTGACCGCGGAACTGTAGCGCAAAGACGCGCGCCGAAGCCGCGTTGACCAGGCGCAGCCGGATGCGCTCGCCCGCGCGCACTCGAAACGTTTCCGGCAGGCCGCCGTTCAGCGTCACCGTGTTGCCGATGCGCCCGGCGTGGCTGAGGTCCATGAAATTGCCGAAGCCGCCGCTGATGGAAGCATCCGCGTTCAAGCGAAAGTCGCCGAGCACCCACAGTACGTCGCGATCCACCTTCGGCGGATCGCGCTCTTCGACGATCAGCGCGCCGGCAAGGCCCCGGCCCACCTGCTCGTAGCTACGCTGGTGCGGGTGGTAGAAGAAAGTGCCCGCGTCGGGCAACGAGAAGTCATAGGTAAAGCTCGCGCCGGGCTCGATCGGCCGTTGGGTGATGAAAGGCACGCCGTCCATCGCGTTCGGCAGGCGGATGCCGTGCCAGTGCACGGTCGTCGCCTCCTCGAGCGCGTTCTCCACCACGATGCGCAGGCGATCGCCCTGGCGTGCGCGCAGCACCGGGCCGGGAACCGTGCCGTTGTAGGCCCACATCGAAGTGGCGGGATACTTCGCGGGCACCAGCTGCACGTCCTTCGCCGACGCGACCAGTCGCGTCTGCACCAGCCCAGGCGCTGCCTGCTCGCTGCCGCGCGAGGGAAGCAGCGGCAATGCCGACAGTCCGGCCAGTCCGGCGAGAAAGCGGCGCCGCGCGTGCGGCGAGCGTGATGCAGGATGCTTCAAGCAACCTCCGTCGTCATGACCCGCGTGCGGGCGTTCGACCGCCGCGAGCCGCCATGGTTCGCGCATGCCCGGCAATCGGCCCTTGGAGCTATAGCACGACCGGCTTGTCCGGCAGCTCGTTGCGCCCGCCCGGGCGCGGCGGGTAGTGCCGCGCCAGCAGCAGCGAAACCTCCTTGACACCGTCGACAATGGCCTCCTCGAGCGCGCCGCGCGCCAGTGCCGACTCCATGCCGCGGCAGATTCCCTCCCACTCGCCGTGCGCCACCTTGGCGTTGATGCCTCGATCGGCAACGATCTCGATATCGTGGTCGGCGACCAGG
>DASTTC010000240.1:0-3077 GCA_035760345.1 Burkholderiales bacterium
GCTGCGCTCGCCGGCGCCGCCGGCGACGACGAGGGCGCGCTCAAGCGCCGCCTGCGCCGCCTGCGCCAGCGGGTGCTGCTGCGCGTGATGGCGCGCGACCTGGACGGCGGCGCGACGCTGCAGGAGGTCTGCGCCACGATGAGCGACCTGGCCGAGCTGCAGGTCGCCGCAGCACTCGAGTGGACGGGCGCCCGGGACCTGGTGGTGGTGGCGATGGGCAAGCTGGGCGGTCGCGAACTCAACGTCTCCTCCGACATCGACCTGGTGTTCGTCTATCCGCCGGACGCAGCGCCCGAGCCGCTGGAACGCGCGGGCCGCAAGCTCATCGGCCTGCTGTCGGAAGTGACCGAGGACGGCTTCGCCTTCCGCGTCGACATGCGCCTGCGTCCCTATGGCGACGCCGGGACGCTGGCGTCCAGTTTCGACGCGCTCGAGGACTACTTCGTGGCGCAGGGCCGCGAGTGGGAGCGCTATGCCTGGATCAAGGCGCGCCCGATTTCCGGGCGCGGGCACGCAGAACTCGCCGCCATCGTGCGCCCGTTCGTGTATCGCAAGTACCTGGATTACGCGACGCTCGCGGCGATGCGGCGGCTGCACGCCGAAGTGCGCCGCGAAGTCGCCCGGCGCGAGCTCGCCGAGCACGTCAAGCTCGGCCCGGGCGGCATCCGCGAGATCGAGTTCATCGCGCAGGCGCTGCAGCTGGTGCGCGCGGGCCGCGATCCGGCGCTCGCGGTGCGCCCCACGCTCGAGGCGCTGGCCCGCCTCGGCGAGCGCCAGCTGCTGCCCGAGGCCGCGGTGCGCGAGCTCTCTGCGGCTTACGTGTTCCTGCGCAATACGGAGCACCGGCTGCAGTACCTGGAGGACCAGCAGACGCATACGCTACCCGCCACTGACGACGATCGCGAGCGCGTCGCCCGCATGTCCGGCTGCGCCTCGTGGGCGCAGTTCCATGCCGGGCTGCAGGCGCACCGCGACGTCGTGCAGCGCCATTTCCAGGACGTGTTCGCGCAATCCTCGGCCATGGACGCGCCCGATCTGTGGCAGGACGACCGGGCGGGGATGGCCCATGCCCTGTCGGGACGGGGCTACCGCAACCCCGAGATGAGCACCGAGCGGCTGCTCGCCACGCGCCGCAGCCAGCGCTACACGCTGCTGCCCCGGGATTCGCGCAGGCGCATGGATACGCTGGTGCCCGCTCTGGCCGCGGCGGCGGCCCAGTGCGCCGACCCCGACGCCACCCTCGCACGCGGCCTGGCCCTGATCGAGGCCATCGCGGGGCGCGCGGCGTACCTGGCGCTGCTCGCCGAGCATCCGGAGGCGCTCGAGCGCGTGGTCAAGATCATCGCCGCCTCGAGCTGGGCGGCGGAGTTCGTCACGCGCCACCCGCTCCTGCTGGACGAGCTGCTCGACAACCGCGTGCTTTACGCGCCGGCGGACTGGCCGGAGTTCGAGCGCGCGCTGCGCGCCGCGCTGGCCGCCGCCGCGGGCGACGCGGAGCAGCAGATGAACGTGCTGCGCGAGCAGCACCAATCGCAGGTATTCCGCCTGCTGGCGCAGGACCTCGCGGGGCTGCTGAGCGTGGAGCGGCTGGCCGACCACCTCTCGCAGGCCGCCGACATCGTGCTCGCGGCGACGCTCGACACGGTGTGGGCGCAGCTGCCGGCGCGCCACCGCGAGCGGCCGCACTTCGCAGTGGTCGCCTACGGCAAACTGGGCGGCAAGGAGCTCGGCTACGCCTCCGACCTGGACCTCATCTTCCTCTACGACGACGACGACGAGCGCGCGCCGGAAGCCTACGCGCGCCTCGCGCAACGGCTCAATCACTGGCTCACCACGCGCACTTCGAGCGGCTCCCTGTTCGAGACCGACCTGCGCCTGCGCCCCTCGGGCGAGGCCGGGCTGCTGGTGACCACGCTGGAGGCCTTCGCCCAATACCAGCAGGCGTCGGCCTGGGTCTGGGAGCACCAGGCACTGACGCGCGCGCGCGCCTGCGCCGGGGATCCCGCGGTGAGCGCGCGTTTCGAGGCCATCCGCACGGCGATCCTGGTACGGCCGCGCGACGCCGCGGCACTGGTGCGCGAAGTGCTCGCGATGCGCGAGCGCATGCACGAGGCGCACCCCAACCGCTCGGGGCTGTTCGACGTCAAGCACGACCGCGGCGGCATGATCGACATCGAGTTCGTGGTGCAGACCCTGGTGCTCGCGCACGCCTCGCGCCATCCCGAGCTGACGCAGAACCTCGGCAACATCGCGTTGCTGAGGATGGCCGCGGGCTTCGGCCTGATCGCGCAGGCGCAGGCCGAGAGCGGGCGCGACGCCTATCGCGAATTCCGCCGGCTGCAGCACGGCCTGCGCCTGAACGGCGCGCAGTTCGCGCGCGTCCCCCGCGACCGGGTCGAGCCGCAGGCGCGCGCGGTGCGCGCGCTATGGAGCGCGGTGTTCGGCTAGGGCGCGCGCGACCTAGATCGCTTCGCGCGGCGCGCGGCGCAGCGGCCCGTCCACCGCCGAGGCGAGCCCGGCGAGCGCGTCGAGCAGCGCGTCGCGGTTCAGCCGGTAGAGCACGCTCTGGCCCTGCCGTTCAGCCGACACCAGCCCGGCGCGCTGCAGCACCGCGAGGTGCCGCGACACGGCCGGCGCGCTCATGCCGAAGCGCAGCGCGAGGTCGGTGGTGGACAACGCGGTCTGCGCGAGGAACGCGATCGCCTGGCGGCGCGGCATCGAGGCGAGCGCGGCGAACACCCGGTCCTGAGTATTAACAGCCATGTTAATAGTATGGCGCATTTCCGGCCGCGATGGTTTAATGGCCGCCTCATCCTGGGAGACCCCGCTTCATGGCGAAGGCAAAGGCACCGCTCTCGATGGCCGACCGCGACGGCTGGATCTGGCACGACGGCAAGCTCGTGCCGTGGCGCTCCGCCACCACCCATGTACTCACGCACTCGCTGCATTACGGGCTCGCGGTGTTCGAGGGCGTGCGCGCCTACAAGACAGTGCGCGGCACGGCGATCTACCGGCTGCGGGAGCACACGCAGCGGCTGATCAACTCCGGCCACATCTACATGATGAAGATCCCCTAC
>DASTTC010000241.1:0-3726 GCA_035760345.1 Burkholderiales bacterium
CCTGGCGACGCTCATCGAGCTGGGCGAGGGGCGCGCGATCGGCGCCGGCCTGTCGCCGGGCGACCGGCACTTCGCGCAGCCGTACTTCTACGTCAGCCCCTACCCGAAGCCCGACACCGAGCACCTGCCGCCGCTGCCGCCGGCGGGCCGCTGGCGCACGCGCGGCTTCTTCGGCGCGGTGGCGACCGGCGTCGATCTCCTGCACCAGAAAGACCCGCGCGCCGCGGCGATGAAGGTACTCGAGGCGGGGTTCGACGAAAGCCTGAGGCGGCTGGGCTAGGCGGGGTGTGCTGGCGAACAGAGCGCGCCGCCCGTCGCCGCTAACATCGCCCCCATGAAAACTTCCCTGATCTCGCTACCGAAAATCTACGCCGACTGGTCCGCCGTCGGCTGGGCCATGGTCCTCGGCTACGCCCCCGGATCCTCCGACTTGAGACCCAACGGCAAGCCCGCGCTGCACGAGGCGGTGAAAGAATGGGAATCTGAAGGCGGCACGCTGAAGGAGACCCCGCAGATCACGGCGGCGCGCAAGTCCGCGCGCAAAGCGGCCAAGCGCAAGCCGGCCCCGATGAAAGCGCCGGGGAAGAAGCGCGCCCCCATGAAAAAGAAGCGCACCAAGCGCTAGTAGTTCAACCCGCCGGCGGTTCGAGTTTTTCCATCACCGTCGGCAGCAACTCGCTCACCGTCGGGTGGATCCGCATCCGCTGCTGGAACTGTTTCACCGGCGTCTTCGCGACCACCGCGTCGATGAGCGAATGCACCGCCTCGTCCGCCCCGACGCCGAGCAGGCTCGCCCCCAGGATCCGCCCGCTCGAAGCTTCGACGCAGACCTTCAGGAACCCTACGGTTTCCCCCTTCTCCACGGCGCGGGACACGCGCGTCATGGGCCGCTTGCCGACCAGCGTGGCGATGCCCGCTTTCTTCGCTTCCGCCTCGTTCATCCCCACCCGCCCCAGGGGCGGATCGGTGTACAGCGCATACACGGGCACGCGGTCGGTCCACTTGCGTCCCGCACCGTGCAGTAAATTGTCGGCGACGATTTCGTAGTCGTTGTAGGCGGTGTGGGTGAAGGCGCCCTTGCCATTGCAGTCGCCCAAAGCCCACACGCGCGAGTTCGACGTCTGCAGCGCCTCGTTCACTTCGATGTAGCCGCGCGCGTCCAGCTTCACGCCGGCCCGCTCCAGCCCGAGGTCGTCGGTATTGGGGATGCGCCCCACGGCCAACAGCAGATGCGTCCCATGCGCCCGCGGCGCGCCCTGCGTGCACTCCAGGCCCACCGACACGCCGTCGGGTTCATTTTTCACCGACAGGCACTTCGCGTTCAGCCGCACGTCGATCCCCTCGGCTTCCAGCATCTGCTGCAGCGCGGCCGACACGTCCTCGTCTTCGCGTGCGACGAGCCGCGGGCCCATTTCGATCACCGTCACCTTCGAACCGAAGCGGCGCATCATCTGGCCGAACTCCAGGCCGATGTAGCTCCCGCCGGCCACCAGCAGATGCGCCGGCAATGACTGCAAACCCATCATCGACTGGTTGGTGAGGAACGGCACCTCCCGCAACCCCGGCATGTCGGGCACCAGGGGCCGGCCGCCGACGTTGAGGAAAATCTTCCCGGCGATGAGCTTCTCGCCGCCCACCTCCACCGCATCCGGTCCGACGAAGCGCGCATGCCCGCGATAAACCTTCCCGCCCTTCAACCCCGCCATCCACTTCTCGACCCCGCTATTGGACGCGGCGACGATCTTGTCCTTGCGCGCCATCACCGCGCCGAAATCCACGCGCACCGCACCCGTCGCCACCCCGTAATCCCCCGCGCGCCGTGCAATGAACGCCGCATAGGCGCTCGCCACCATCGCCTTCGTGGGCGTGCAGCCGTCGTTCACGCAGGTGCCGCCGAACTTGCCGCGCTCCACCACCGCCACGGACATCCCCGCGCCCGACAGGCGCGCGGCCAAAGCCGGCCCGGCCTGGCCGGTGCCGACCACCACTGCGTCGAAGGAGGCCATGGGGGAACTATAGACCCGGAAGGGCTGGATAGATATACAGTAATCCCCTATAGTCCCGCCCCATGGGCGCGGCCGAGGCATTCGCGAAACTGAACGCGCAACAGCGCGCGGCCGCGCAGGCGCCCGCGGGCCCGTTGCTCATCATCGCCGGCGCCGGCACCGGCAAGACCAGCACCCTCGCGCACCGCGTCGCGCACCTCGTGCTCGAGGGCGCGCAGCCGGAGCGGATCCTGCTTCTGACCTTCACCCGGCGCGCGGCGCTGGAGATGACGCGGCGCGCGGCGCGCATCGTGGCCGAGGCGCACCAGTCGGTGCGCCTGCCCTGGAGCGGCACCTTCCACTCGGTGGCGAATCGCCTGCTGCGCAAGCACTGCCGGCGCGTGGGCCTGGCGGACAATTTCAGCGTGCTCGATCGCGGCGACGCGGCGGACCTGATGGACGTGGTGCGCCACGAGCTCAGGCTTTCGAAGACCGAGAAGCGCTTTCCGAGGAAGGACACCTGCGTCGCGATCTACTCGCACCGGGTGAACACGCAAGGCTCGCTGGAAGCGACGCTGCGCGAGGCGTTTCCCTGGTGCGCGGAGTGGGAAGGCGAGTTGAAGATTCTTTGCGGCAAGTACGTCGAGCGAAAGCTCGCCCACCAGGCGCTCGACTACGACGACCTGCTGCTTTACTGGCACGCGATGATGCAGGACGCCTCGCTCGCGGCCGAGATCGGCGGACAGTTCCACCACGTGCTGGTCGACGAATACCAGGACACCAACGTGCTGCAGGCGCAGATCCTGCAAGGCCTCAAGCCCACCGGCGAAGGCCTCACCGTGGTGGGCGACGACGCGCAGGCGATCTACTCGTTTCGCGCCGCGACGGTGGAAAACATACTTACTTTTTGTAAATGGGGACAGTCCCCATGTGTCGTTACGCTGGAACAGAACTACCGCTCGAGCCAGCAGATCCTCGACGCGGCCAATGCGCTGATGCGCGAGGCGCAGCGCCAGTACCGCAAGGACCTGCGATCGACCAAGGGCGAGGGGCCGAAGCCGCGCTACGTGACGGTGGCGGACGACGCGGCGCAGGCGCAGTACGTGGTGACGCGCGTGCTGGAGGCGAGGGAGGAAGGCACCGACTTGAAGCGCCAGGCAGTGCTTTTCAGGAGCTCGCACCACGCGGACGTGCTGGAACTCGAACTGGTGCGCCGGAACATCCCCTACGTGAAATACGGCGGGCTGAAATTCCTCGAAGCGGCGCACGTGAAGGACGCGCTCGCGGTGCTGCGGTGGGCCGACAACCCCAGGAACCGCGTCGCCGCCTGGCGAGCGTTGCAACTGCTGCCCGGCGTGGGCCCGAGGGGCGCCGAGCGCGCGTGGACCGCGTTCGAAGCCTCCGCCTGCGAGTGGGCCGCGCTCAAGACGGCCTCCGGCGAGTTCGACGCCCTGCTTGAGAGCCTTGCCGACCCGGCCGCGCCCTGGTCGGGCCAGATGCAGCGCGTGCGCGAGTGGTACGCGCCGCTGATGGAGCGCCGGTACGACGCGCCCGAAGTGCGCGCGGGCGACCTGGTGCAGCTCGAGCGCATCGCCACCACCTACGGCACGCGCGAAGCCTTCCTCACCGAGCTCGCGCTCGATCCGCCCTCGGCGAGCTCCGACCTCTCGGGCGAGCCGTACCTCGACGAGGACTATCTGGTGCTGTCCACCGTGCACTCGGCCAAGGGCCAGGAGTGGGA
>DASTTC010000242.1:0-7107 GCA_035760345.1 Burkholderiales bacterium
GCGCGAGCAGCGCATAGCTGTAGGCGCCCACCGCATAGAACGCGACGTAGCCCAGGTCGAGCAGTCCCGCCAGGCCGACGACGATGTTCAAGCCCCAGCCGAGCATGACGTAGGTGACGACCAGGGTGGCAATGTCGAGCAGCCGCCGGTCGGTCCAGGGCAGGAACGGCAACACCACGGCCAGGCCGAGCAAGAGCGGCCCCACCCACCGGGCCCATCGCTGCACCTCGCGGCCCAGTCGGTCCATGCGCGCTTCGCGCGCCTCGGCGCTCGCCTGGCTCCCCGCATGCCATTGGAGCCAGGCGGCGCGCGCACTGAAGATCCAGGCCGCGAGAGCGATCGTTCCGGTCAGCACGGCGCTCCCGAAAGGCAGCAGGCGTTCGTCGATGCCGTAGGCGAGGATTCCGGTAAACGCGATCGCGACCGTGACCGCGACGCCGAGCACGGGTATCGGCCGCTGCACGCGCAGCGTGGTGATGCCCAGGCGCCCGGCGAAAGCCAGCACCGCGGCGGCGATGACATCGTCGAAGCGGAACGCGAGCGGCGGGCCGCTGGAGCCGTCCTGCGTGCGAAACCCGACCAGCGCGATCGACAGCAGGATGACGATTCCTGCGACCTGCCCCGCGTCCTTGAGCGCTTGCGGCCAGTCGAACTGCGGCTTTGCGGCGGCGCCCGCGTCCATCAGACCTTCTCGACGTCGGGCTTTCCGAGCAGTCCGGTCGGCCGGAAGATGAGCACCAGGATCAGGATCGCGAAGGCCGCCACGTCCTTGTACTCGACCGAGAAGTAGGCCGACCAGAAGGCCTCGATCAGGCCGATGAGCAGGCCGCCCAGCATCGCCCCCGGGACCGAGCCGATGCCACCGAGTACGGCCGCCGTGAACGCCTTGATGCCGGCCAGAAATCCGATATAGAAGTCGATCACGCCGTAGTTAAGCAGGAACATCAGCCCGGCCACCGACGCCAGGCTCGCCCCCAGCACGAAGGTCAGCGCGATCGTACGGTCGACGTCGATGCCGACCAGCGAAGCCATGCCGAGATCCTGCTGGCAGGCGCGCTGCGCGCGTCCCAGGGCAGTGCGATGGATGAGCAGCGTGAAGCCCACCATCAGGCCGAGTGTGACCACAACGATCAGCATCTGCAGGAAGCTGAACGACACGGCGAACTCGCTGCCTTCCAGGAACCGCACCCCGCCGGTGATGACCGGCTGCAGGGGTTTGACGCGGGCGCCCTGCAGGAGCTGCACGTAGTTCTGCAGGAAGATCGACATGCCGATCGCCGTGATGAGCGCGGCGAGCCGTGGCGAATGGCGCAGCGGCCGGTAGGCGATGCGCTCCAGTGCCCAGCCGTACATCGAGGTCAGCAGCATCGTCGCGACCAGCACGATGAGCAGCGCGAGCGGCACCCAGCCGATGCCGATCAGCCCCAGGGCCACGAAACTGATGAAGGCGATGAACGCGCCGATCATGAAAATCTCGCCGTGGGCGAAATTGATCATGCCGATGATGCCGTACACCATCGTGTAGCCGATGGCGATCAGGCCGTAGATCATCCCGAGTGTCAGCCCGTTGATGAGCTGCTGCAGGAAATAGCCCATTGGATCGACCCGTGCCGCGGTTGCGCGCGTGGGGGTTCAGCCCACTCCCGTGCGCGATGCGAGCCGCGCGCGGGAATGGTTGCACAAAATGGGGCGGCCCGCCCCTTAGGCAACTACTTCGTCGACAGCACCCACTTCACGAGGGCGCGAATGTCCGCGTCGGGCACGCTCGGGTTGGGTGGCATGGGCACTTGCCCCCAGACGCCGGTGCCGCCTTTCTTCACCTTCTCGACGAGCTTCGCCTCAGCGGCCTTCTGGCCGGCGTACTTCTTGGCCACGTCGGCATAGCTCGGTCCGACGGTCTTGGGTCCTTTCACCACGTGACACGCAACGCACGCGTATTTCTTGGCGAGCGCGTCGCTCGCCTGGGCCGGGACGGCGGCAGCGAGCGCCAGCGCGGCGACGGACAGTGCTACGAGTTTCATCTTGTTCCCCTTGGAAATCGGGCCGCCATGCTACCGCAAGGCCGTCGCTGCGTGAAGCAGGCGCCGGCCGTCATGGGGACCGCTGGATATGCTCGAGGGTCTGGCGGTAGGTGTCGAGGCGCGGCCCGCCGATGGCGACGGCGCGGCCCGCCGCGGCGAGCGCTTCGTCGCGAGCACCGAGCTCGAACATCGCCTGGGCGAGGTTGTTCCAGGCATCGGCAAACCCGGGATGCTGCTGCGCCACGCGCCGGTAGGCCGCAGCGGCGCCTGCGAGTTCGCCCAGCGCGTACTTCGCATTGCCCAGCCCGAGCAGCGCGGCGAGGTTCTCCGGCCAGCGCGACAACGCCGTTTCGTACGCGCGGCTCGCGGCGGCGGGATCCGCGCGCTCCAGGGCAGCTGCGGCTGAAACGTAGGGGCCTTCGGCCGCGCCGGCCGGAAGGCGGTCCGGCGGCAAAGCAAGCATTGCCCAGTAGCCGCCCCTTGCCCAGGTACGCTCGAAGGTATCGAGCGACATGGCCAGTCGGCGCGTAACCCCGGACCGCAGCACGATCTCCCGGGCTTCGAGGTCGTAGCCGATCGCCACCGCGTAGTGCCAGAGCGGCGCCCAATCGAGAGCAAGGTTCTGCAGGACGACAACCGGAGTCCCTGCGGCGACCTCCCGCAGCAGCGCCTCCACGTTGGGCGCGCTCGGGTAGGCGAGCAGGCCGTGGCGCCGCGCCCCTGCGAGCATCTCGACCTGGAGCGACCCTTGGCGCCCGGGGACGTAGACCTGCGGCCGCAACGACTCGGGACTTGCCGCCTTACCAGCATGCTGCAGCACGGTCGCGAGCGACGCCGGCCCGCACTGGTATTCCTCCTGGGGAAAGAACGGCGTCTGCGCAATCTCTACTCGCGTCGGCAGGTCCGGCGGGCGGCGCTCCAGCAGCCCTGAGACCTGCGGGGCGGCGCACCCCGCAAGCAAGGCAGCCGCCCAAAGCAAGACCCCCGCCATAGCGGGGGTCCGGACCCAGGCCACCTGCCTTCAGCGCGCTGAGCGCGTGAACGGAAAGATCTTGGTGTATCCCATGACGTCGGTAAACAGGAGCACGAGAAAGACGACCAGTGCGACGACGAGCACATCGCCGCCCGCCGGCATGGAATCCATCTGCGCCGCGAGCTGGGCCGCCTCGTCGTCCGAAAGCGCCGCGACACGGGCCTTGGCGCTCGCGGGGTCCACGCCCAGCGCCTGCAGGCGCTCGCGCACTTCGCTGCGGTCGAAGAGCTCTGCCAGGCGCTCGCGCTCAGCGCCAGCCACCACCGTTTCGGTGCTTACAATGCCGGCAAACGCGGGCAACGGGGCAGCAAGCCCGCCCATGCAGACGATCAGCCAACCAGCGACGATGCGACGAAAACGGCCTGTCATTGTTTGGATCTCCTTAGCCATGTGCAGATGCGA
Source organism: Burkholderiales bacterium (assembly GCA_035760345.1). Taxonomy (GTDB): domain Bacteria; phylum Pseudomonadota; class Gammaproteobacteria; order Burkholderiales; family SG8-39; genus JAABQT01. The sequence goes on from DASTTC010000242.1 coordinate 3,457, forward strand.
AAAAAGCTTATTCTGGACCTGCCCGGGCCGTCAACGGCGCGTTGTCGGCGAATGACGACAGCAGCCGACATCCTACGCTTCTGGTTTGAAGAGCACCCGAAGGATTGGTTCGTGAAGAACCCGGGACTCGACGCCGAGATCCGCGCGCGCTTCCATTCGCTGCACGAAGCGGCGGCAACGGGAAAGCTTGCGCACTGGGCGGATGAGGCCCGCAGTTGCCTGGCGCTGGTCATCGTGCTCGACCAGTTCGCTCGCAACATGTTTCGGGGCGAGGCGCGTGCCTTCGCCACAGACGAGCTCGCGCGCGCGGCGGCACGCGTGATCCTTGGGCGGGGCTGGGACAAGGAGATGACACGATCCGAGCAGCTCTTCGCCTATCTGCCGTTCGAGCACAGCGAGTCGCTCGAGGACCAGAATCTGTCGTGCGAGCTGATGAAGGACTTCGACGCGGAGCAATTGCGCTACGCGATAAGGCACCGGGAAATCATCGAGCGCTTCGGAAGGTTTCCGCACCGCAACGACATTCTCGGCCGAAAAAGTACGCCGGCCGAGATCGATTTCCTCAAGCAGCCCGGGTCAGGGTTCTGAGTCGGTGATCGCGCCCTTCGAGGCGGTCGAGACCAGCTTCATGTACTTCGCCAGCAGGCCCCTGGTGTAGCGCGGCTTCGGCGCCTTCCATTTTTTCCTGCGCGCGGCGATTTCTTTCGCTGGCACGTTGAGTTGAATCAGCTGGCGCTTGGCATCGATGGTGATCGAGTCGCCTTCCTTCACCAGCGCGATCGTGCCACCGACATAGGCCTCTGGCGCGACGTGGCCGACCACCATGCCCCAGGTCCCGCCGGAGAACCGACCATCAGTCAGGAGTCCTACCGATTCTCCAAGTCCTTGGCCAATCAAAGCAGAAGTGGGCGCTAGCATTTCCTGCATTCCGGGGCCGCCTTTCGGGCCTTCGTAGCGGATCACGATCACGTTCCCCGGCTTAATTCTCTTGGCTAGGATCGCCTTCATGCACGCGTTCTCCGAATCGAACACGCGCGCCGGGCCGGTGATCACCGGATTCTTCAGGCCGGTGATCTTCGCCACGCAGCCCTCCGGCGCAAGGTTGCCCTTCAGGATCGCAAGGTGGCCCTGCTTGTAGATCGGGTTGGACCAGGGCCGGATCACGTCCTGGTCCTTGCGCGGTTCCGCCGGCACGTCCTTCAGCATTTCGGCCATGGTCTTGCCGTGGATGGTCATGCACTCGCCGTGCAGCGCGCCGTTCGCGAGCAGCACCTTCAACACCTGCGGCACGCCGCCCGCGCGGTGGAAATCCACCGCCACGTAGCGGCCCGAGGGCTTCAGGTCGCAGAGCACCGGCACCTTGCGGCGCACGCGCTCGAAATCATCGATCGTCCACTTCACACCTGCGGCCGACGCTATCGCGAGGAAATGCAGCACGCCGTTGGTGGAGCCGCCGGTGGCCATGATCAGCGCCACCGCATTCTCGATCGACGTGCGGGTGATGATGTCGCGCGGCCGAAGATTCCTCTTCACCGCTTCGACCAGGACCTTTGCGGATTCGGCGGCCGAGTCCGCTTTCTCGGCGTCGGGCGAAGCCATCTGCGAGGAGCCGAGCAGGCTCATGCCCAGCGCCTCGAAGGAGGAGGACATGGTGTTCGCCGTGAACATGCCACCGCAGGCGCCGACCGAGGGACAGGCGTTCTTCTCGATGCCGGTGAAGTCCTCCTGGTTCATCCTGCCGGCGCTGAAGGCGCCCACGGCCTCGAACGCCGAGACGATGGTCAAGTCCTGGCCCTTCCATTTGCCCGGCTTGATGGTGCCCGCATAGACGTAGATGCCGGGCACGTTCATGCGCGCGAGCGCCATCATGCCGCCGGGCATGTTCTTGTCGCAGCCGCCCACCACCAGCGCGCCATCCATGGCCTGGCCGTTGACCGAGGTCTCGATCGCGTCCGCGATCACCTCGCGTGACACCAGCGAATACTTCATCGCCTCCGTGCCCATGCCGATGCCGTCGGTGATGGTCGGCACGCCGAACACCTGGGGCTTGGCGCCCGCGGCCTCGAGCGCCGCCATCGCGCGGTCCACCAGCGGCTGGATGCCGGCGTTGCAGGGGTTCATGGTCGAGTGACCGTTCGCCACGCCGATGATCGGCTTGTCGAAATCGCCGTCCCCGAAGCCCACCGCGCGCAGCATGGCGCGATTGGGCGAGCGCGCCACGCCCTGGGTGATCAGTTGCGAGCGGCGGTTCGCCGCCGATGCGTTCTTGTCCGCCATGGCCTGCCTCCTTGGATTCGTGGCGGCAGTCTAGGCCAGACCGGTGGTGCTATCCAATACAATGAAAGTCGCACTTTGATACCTTTAGGGTATGAATACCCCGGAACTGCGCCAACTCCGGCATTTCATCGCCGTGGCCCAGCACCTGCACTTCGGCCGCGCCGCCGCGGCGCTGCACATGTCGCAGCCGCCCCTGTCGCGCTCGATCCAGGACCTGGAGGCGCGCCTGGGCGCGACGCTGCTCGCGCGCTCGCGCCGCAAGGTGGCGCTGACGCCCGAGGGCACGCGCTTCCTCGAGGAGGCGCAGCGCGTCATCGCGCAGCTCGAGCGCGCGGTGCTGGAGATCGGCAGCATGGCGGCCGGCGCCGGCGGCCGTTTGCGCCTGGGCTTCGTGTCGCTGGCCGACTTCGGCGTGCTGCCGGGCCTGCTGAAGGCCTTCAAGGCCTCGCATCCCGGCGTGGCGCTCGCGCTGCGCGAGATGCTCTCGCCGGACCAGGCGCTCGCCTTGTCCGCCGGCGAGCTCGATTTCGGCCTGCTGCTGCCGCCGGTCGCGGGAGACCTCGAGCACCTGGTGGTGCAGCGCGAGCGCTTCGTGGTCGCCCTGCCCGCGCGGCACGCTCTCGCGCGCGCGCGTGGCCGCATCGCCATGCGCCAGCTCTCCGGCGAATCCTTCGTCATGGCGCCGCGCGACATCGCGCCTGGGCTGCACGACATCGTCGCGCTATTGACGGCGCGCGCCGGCTTCTCGCCGCGCGTGGCGCAGGAAGCGATCCAGATGCAGACCGTGGTAAGCCTGGTCTCGAGCGGACTCGGCGTGGCCGTCGTGCCTTCGTCCGTCGCCAACCTCGGCCGGCAGGGGGTGACCTACCGCGAAATCGCCGATGCGCACCAGCGCCTGGATCTGTGGCTCGCCTGGCGGCGCGGCAGCCTCGGCGTGGCGGGCCGGGAGTTCGTGCAGCACGCCCGGCGCATTGCGCGCTAATCTAGGCGGCGATGCTGATCCATCCGAACTTCGACCCGATCGCGATTTCCATCGGCCCACTTGCGGTGCGCTGGTACGGGCTCATGTACCTGGCGGCCTTCGGCATGCTGTGGTGGCTTGGCCGGCGGCGCATCGCGCAGGGCGCGGCACCCGTCACGCGCGAGCAGTTTGACGACCTGATCTTCTATGGCGTGCTTGGCACGATCCTCGGCGGGCGGCTCGGCTACGTGCTGTTCTACAAGCCCGCGTATTACTTTTCGCACCCGCTGGAGATCTTCGCCATCTGGCAGGGCGGAATGGCGTTTCACGGCGCCTTTCTCGGCGTGCTGGCCGCCGTGGCGTACTACGCCTGGCGCCACCGTCTCGACTGGTGGCGGCTGATGGACTTCGTC
>DASTTC010000243.1:0-2510 GCA_035760345.1 Burkholderiales bacterium
CTTGGCGAAGCCGCGTTCCCACTTCGTCACGTGATACGCGACGTCGGGCACGAAATAGGTGTAGCTGCCGTCGGACTTGCGCACCACGCGGTCCTTGTCGTCGCCGTAGTCGGTGGTGCGCAGCCACAGCGCGCCTTCGTGCTCGTAGGTCCTGCCGCTGGCGACGAGTGCCTTCACCACCGCGTCGACCCGCCCGTCCGTGTAGAGGCTCGATTCGAGGTAATAGACGTCGAACTTCACGCCGAAGGCCTGCAGGTCCGCGTCCTGCTCCTTGCGCAGCGCCGCGACCGCGAAGGCGCGCGCCGCCTCCAGGTCCGCCGCATCGCCGCCTGCGGCGACGAAATAGCGCGCGATCTCCTCGATGTATTCGCCGCGATAGCCGTCGGCCGGCCAGCCCGGATCCTCCGGCTTCACAGCGCGGGCGCGCGCCTGCACCGAAAGCGCGAGGTTCTGGATCTGCGCGCCGGCGTCGTTGTAGTAGAACTCGCGCGTCACCGCATGGCCCTGCGATGCGAGCAGCGCGGCGAGCGCATCGCCGAGCGCGCCCTGGCGCCCATGCCCCACGTGCAGCGGTCCCGTGGGGTTGGCGGAGACGAATTCGACCATCACCTTGTGCGCAGCGCCGCCGCGGGCGCGACCGTAGGCGGCGCCTTCATCGAGTACGCGCGCCACCGCCTGCTGTCCGGCCCTGGGCGACAGGCGGAAATTGATGAAACCGCCGCCCGCCACCTCGATGGCGTCGACCAGGTCATCCGCCGGCATGGCGGCGGCAAGCGCTGTCGCGAGCTGGCGCGGGTTCTTCTTCAGACGCTTGGCGAGCTGCAACGCGAGATTGCAGGAGAAATCGCCGTGCGACGCGTCGCGGGGGCTCTCGATCAGCACCTGCGCGTCCGCCGCCTCGGGCGCGACCCCGGCCAGTGCCGCGCGCACCAGCGCTTCGAGGTGGGCTTTGATGTCCATGCAGGGGCGCGAATTATATAGCTGCTCGTTTAGCTGAACTCGATCGGGTCGACATCGAGGTGCCAGCGCACGTTGCGCGGCGCGGCGGCGAACAGTTTCTCAGTCCAGGCGCGCAGGAACTCCTGCAGCGCGGGGCGCGAGGCCGATTGCACGAGCAACTGGGCGCGCTCAAGATCGGCGCGCCGCGTGATCACGTGCGGCACTGGGTCGTAGACGCGCACCTCCTCGGGCACGGGCACCAGGCGCGCCGCGTCCTCCAGGAACTGCAGCGCCTGCGCCAGCCTGGGTGCCTCGGCGCGCAGGGCGGCTTCGTGCACGAACGGCGGAAAGCCCGCGCTTTCGCGCTCGGCGAGCTGCGCCGCGGCGAAGGCGGCGAAATCGTGGCGGGCGAGCGCCGCGTAGAGCGAATGCTGCGGGAAGTACGTCTGCACCAGCACTTCACCCGGTTGTTGCGCGCGTCCGGCGCGGCCCGCGACCTGCGCCAGGGTGGCGAACAGCCGCTCGGCCGCCCGGTAGTCGGTCGAGACGAGCGCACCGTCCGCGTCCAGTACGCCCACCAGCGTGAGCAAAGGGAAATCGTGCCCTTTGGCGAGCAGCTGCGTGCCGACGAGGATGTCGGCCTCGCCACGCGCGATGGCCTGCAGCGTGCGCGTGAGCTCGGCGCGCCGTTGCGCGCTGTCGCGATCGATGCGCACGATGCGTGCCCCGGGAAAGCGCGCGGCCAGCGTTTCCTCGACGCGCTGGGTGCCGCGGCCCATCGCCTTCAGGTCGAGGTTGCCGCAGGTCGGGCAGGTTCGGGGGATGGGCGCTTGGTCGCCGCAGTGGTGGCAACGCAGGCACCGTCCGACGCGGTGCAGCACCATGCGCGCGGTGCAGCGCGCGCAACCCGCCGCCCAGCCGCAGGCGTGGCAGGAGAGCACCGGCGCATAGCCGCGCCGGTTGATGAACACGAGGCTCTGCTCGCGTCGCGCAAGGCGCTCGCCGATCGCGGCGAGCAGGCTCGGCGCGAAGCCGTGCTCGGGGCTCTCGCGGCGCAAGTCGACGGTGCGCACCGTGGGCAGTCGCGCGCCCGGCACCGCGCGCTCAGGCAGCGCCAGGCGTTCGTAGCGGCCCTCCAGGGCGTTCTGCCAGGTTTCCAGCGACGGCGTTGCGGTGCCGAGCACCACCGGGCAGCCGGCGAGCTTCGCGCGCACCACGGCCGCGTCGCGCCCGGAGTAGCGCAGCCCATCCTGCTGTTTGAAGGAGGTGTCGTGCTCCTCATCGACGATCACCAGGGCGAGCCGCGGCATCGGCGTCAGCACGGCGAGCCGCGTGCCGAGCACGACGCCGGCCTCGCCGCGCGCCGCAGCGAGCCAGTCGGCGGTGCGCGGCACGTCCTGGAGCGCGCTGTGCAGCATCGCGATGCGCGCATCGGGGAACGCGCGGCGAAAGCGTTCCTCGAGCTGCGGCGTGAGGCTGATCTCCGGCACCATCACCAGCGCCTGGCCGCCGCGCTCGAGCACCTGCGCGATGGCGCGAAGATAGATCTCCGTCTTGCCGCTTCCGGTCAC
>DASTTC010000244.1:0-4899 GCA_035760345.1 Burkholderiales bacterium
CCGGCGCGCGCCGGCGAGCACTTCCGCAAGATGGAGTGCTTCTGCTTCACGCAGCAGACGCTCGCCGCCGGCGAGACCCGGCGTTTCCCGGTGGTCTTCGTGGTCGACCCGAAGCTGCCGCGGGACGTCGACACCATCACGTTGTCCTACACCTTCTTCGAGGTGCCGGGCCGCGGCGGGAAGTCATGAGGGCGGCGCTGCGGACCGTACTGTCGGCGCTGATCGGTATCCGGCGCAAGGCGGACCACGAGAGCCGGCGCATCGACCCGGTGCACCTGGTCGTCGCCGGCGTGGTGCTGGCGGCGCTGTTCGTATTGACGCTCGTTACGATCGTGCGGATCGTGACCGGCTGACAGGGGAGAAGCAGAAATGGCCGATGACGCAACCCCGCCGCGGCAGCACTACTACGTGCCGCAGCCCATGTACTGGCCGGTGCTCGGTGCGCTGTCGCTGTTTCTCATGGCGCTCGGCGGCGTATTCGTCATGAACGCCGCCATGGGCGGCTGGGTGGCGATCGCCGCCGGCCTGGTGCTGCTGCTCTACATGATGCTGCGCTGGTTCGGCGAGGTGATCGCCGAGTCCGAGGCCGGCAAGTACCACGAGCGGGAGGACATGTCCTTTCGCTGGGGCATGAGCTGGTTCATCTACTCCGAGGCGATGTTCTTCGCCGCGTTCTTCGGGGCGCTGTTCTACGTTCGCGTGCTGTCGGTGCCGGACCTGGCGAGCCTGGAGCACAACGAGCTCCTGTGGCCCGCATTCAAGGACCTCTGGCCCTCGGCCGGGCCGGGCTTCGAGGAGAAATTCTCGCCGATGGGGGCGTGGGGCCTGCCCGCGATCAACACGCTGCTGCTCCTGTCCTCGGGCGTCACGGTGACCATCGCGCACTGGGCACTGAAGGAGGGAAACCGGGGGCTGCTGAACCTGTTCCTGTTCCTGACCGTCGCGCTGGGCGTGAGCTTCATCGGCGTGCAGGCCTACGAGTACGGCCACGCCTACGCCGATCTGAACCTGAAACTGACCACCGGCGCCTACGGCTCGACCTTCTACATGCTGACCGGCTTCCACGGTTTCCACGTCACGGTGGGCGCGATCATGCTGGCGGTGATCCTCGCGCGCTGCCTCAAGGGCCACTTCAAGCCCGAACAGCACTTCGCCTTCGAGGCCGTGGCCTGGTACTGGCACTTCGTGGACGTGGTATGGCTGGGGCTGTTTATTTTCGTGTACTGGCTCTAGCGGTGTGGCCTGCGGCGTCTCGGGTTTCTCGCCTTTAATACATCTCGTGTTTTTTGGCCGGAAGATTCACCCGGCCAAAAAACACGAGACCATGGAGAATCAAATGCAGGCTCCGACGTGCTCGCGTCACCGGCGTCGCCGGCTCCCGACAGCCCTACAGCCGCGCCGGCACGAGCCCGAAGTAGTACGCAACCATCAGGAACACGAACAGTCCTACTGAGAGCCCGACGCGCACCGCGAGCGCCTTGACCGCGCGCTTCGAGCCGCTGCGGTCGTGAAACACGAAATACAGCCCCGACGCCAGGCTGAACAGGATCAGGGCGAATACGGCGAGCACCAGATAACGCATGCTTTCAGGATACTCTTTCAGGCCGCGTGCCTGGGCCTTCGCGCTCGCCGTGGCCGGCTGCGCCGCCGGCATCGCGCTCGGCAACTGGCAGGCGGGCAAGGCGGGCGCAAAGCGCGTCGCGGCACAGACGGAAAAGCGGCTCGCGCTGCGCGGCGAGTTCCTCGAGCGCTACACGGTGCTACTCGACAACAAGGTGTTCCGCGGGCGCGTGGGCTATCACGTGGTGCAGCCCCTGAAGCTCGCCGACGCGCGCCACGTCCTCGTCAACCGCGGCTGGGTGGCGGCGCCCGCGCACCGCGAGCAGCTGCCGCAGTTGCGCACGCCGTCCGGCGTGCACGAGATCGAGGGCCGCGTGCTCGATCACTTCCCGCGCGCCTACGACCCCTCCGGCGCGCCGCCCGCGGGGCGCGTGTGGCAGAACGTCGAGGTGACGACGTTCGGCGCCTGGTCGGGCCTCAGGCTCGAGCCCTACGTGCTCGAGCAGCACTCGCCCTTTCCCGACGGCCTGACGCGCAACTGGCCGCCGCCGGACAGCGGCGCCGACAGGAACGAGAGCTACGCGCTGCAGTGGTACGCGTTCGCCGCGCTTGCGGTGGTGCTGTTTCTCGTCTTGAGCGTGCGCCGTGCGCCTTCTGCCGTCTGATCCGCTGAAGCGCGGGCGCGTCAAGCTCGCGCTGCTGGGTCTGTTCTTCGCCGCGCCGTTCGCCCTGGCGTGGCTCGCGGTCCAATTCGACTGGGCGCCGGGGATCGCCTCCAACTACGGCGAGCTCGTCACGCCGCCGCGCCCGCTTGGCGGCGCGGCGCTCGAGCGGCTGCGTGGCAAATGGGTGCTGGTCACCCTGGACGCCGCCGCCTGCGACGCGTACTGCGAGAAGAAACTGTACTTCATGCGCCAGCTGCGCCGCGCCCAGGGCAAGGATCAGGATCGCGTCGAGCGGCTGTGGCTGCTGACCGACGGCGGCCGGCCGGGCGCCGCGCTGGGCGCGTCGATCGCGGGCACGCACATCGCGCCGGCCGCGGCGCTCGCCGCGCGCTTTCCCGCCGCCGGCGCCGTGTCCGACCACATCTACGTCGTCGACCCGCTCGGCAACCTGATGATGCGCTATCCGCGCGAGCCGGATGCTTCGCGCATGCTCAAGGACCTGCAGCGCCTGCTCAGGGTCTCGGGCCTCGGCTGAAGCTGCCTTGACTTCCGCTGGCAGTCGATCAAGACTGGCTGCGGTCGATTCATCCCGGCGGGGAGGTTGCATGAGAAGGCGCCTGTACTTCGTGTTGCCGGACCTCGGCAGCGCCATCCGCACCGGCAACGATCTGCTGCTCGCGCGCATCGAGGATGGGCATATGCATTTCCTCGCCAAGCGCGGCATGTCGCTCGGCAAACTGCACCAGGCGAATTTCTTCCAGAAGACGGACCTGTGGCACAGCATGCGCCTCGGCTTCGTGCTCGGCGGCGCCGCCGGTATGGTGGCCGGCATCTACATCTACCTGACGCCGCCCGAGGGCTCGCCACTGCAGCTCGTCACCGTCCTGGTCTCGACCGTGGTCGGCGCCCTGTTCGGCGCGTGGGCGGCGAGCATGATCGGCATTTCCACGCCGAACGTCTCGCTCAAGCGCTTCGATGCCGCCCTCGGGGGAGGGCGCGTGCTGCTGATGGTCGACGTGCCGAAGGACAGGGTCGAGGAAATCCAGGAGCTGGTGCATCGCAGCCACCCGGAAGCCAGCGACCACGGCCTGGAGCCGACGATACCGGTATTTCCGTAGCGCGCGCGCCGCGCCCTGCGCCGGGGAGCGGCGCGATGCTCTCCGATTGCGGGATTTTTTTTGTTAGTATTAGCCCCGGTCAATCCCCGCTAGGAGTGGACTCCGCCGATGACGATGGCCATCGTATTGATAGTGTTGATCGTCGGCTCGGTGCTGTTTCACTTCCTCAGCCCGTGGTACTTCACGCCGATCGCCTCGAACTGGCAGGCGATGGACGACACCATCACCGTCACGTTCTGGATTACGGGCTTCGTGTTCGTCGCCGTCAATCTGTTCATGGCGTATTGCGTGGTGCGCTACCGCCAGCGCAAGGGCAGCAAGGCGGCGTACGAACCCGAGAACAAGAAGCTGGAGTCGTGGCTGGTGGGATTGAGCTCGCTGGGCATCGCCGCCATGCTGGCCCCGGGCTTGTTCGTTTGGGCACAGGTCGTCGATGTACCGCGAGACGCGGCGGTGTTCGAGGCCGTGGGCCAGCAGTGGCACTGGAACTATCGCTTCCCCGGCAAGGACGGCAAGCTGGGCACCGTCGATTCCAAGTATGTCAGCGAGAAGAACCCGTTCGGCATCAATCCCGACGACGCCGACGGGCAGGACGACGTCCTCGTCTCGAGCCCCGAGGTGCATCTGCCGCTCGGCAAGCCGGTCAAGGCGCTGCTGCGCGGCAAGGACGTGCTGCACAATTTCGCGGTGCCGCAGTTCCGCGTCAAGATGGATCTGGTGCCGGGCCTGGTTTCCTACATCTGGTTCACTCCTACCCGCGTCGGCAAGTTCGACCTGCTGTGCAACGAGCTCTGCGGAGTCGGGCACTTCGTCATGCGCGGCAAGGTGGTGGTCGAGGAGGAGCAGGCGTTTCAGGCGTGGCTGAGCACGCACCCGACGTACGCGCAGATGTCCGCGCAGGCGGCCGGAGGCTCCGCAGCGGCTGGCAAGGGGCCCTACGCGGTGTGTGCCGGCTGTCACGGCGCACAAGGCGAGGGCAACCCCGCGCTGCATGCGCCGAAGCTGAGCGGGCAGAATGACTGGTACCTGGCGCGGCAGCTGAAGAGCTACAAGCAGGGTGCGCGCGGCGCGCACGAGAAGGACGTGTTCGGCAAGACGATGGCGCCGATGGCGGCGACGCTTGCCGATGACGCCGCCATCGCCAACGTGGTCGCCTATATCGGGACGCTGCCGGACAAACCGGCCCCGGCCACGGTGGCGGGACGCGCGAACAAGGGTCAGCAGGACTACGTGACCTGCGCGGTCTGCCACGGGAATGAGGGGCAGGGCCTTTGGTCGACCAACGCCCCGGCGCTGGCCGGCATGAGCGACTGGTACCTGGTCACACAGCTCAAGAACTTCAAGCAGGGCATTCGCGGCACGCACGCGAAAGACGGCTATGGCCCGCAGATGGCGTCGATGACCGGAATGCTGACCAGCGACCAGGCCATCGACGACGTCGTTGCCTACGTCAATACCTTGCGCCGATAATCTTGATGCTCAGGCGAACAGGGCGTTTTTCTGAGGAATCGGCGAGCAGGAGAAATCCATGAGTTACGTCGCGCACGATGCAAGCA
>DASTTC010000245.1:0-4358 GCA_035760345.1 Burkholderiales bacterium
CGAGGTCGCGCTGCAGTTCCTGCTGCCGGTGGTGCTGGTGCGCTGCCTCGAGCCCGACGCGTTCGGCGAGTACCGGCTGCTGTGGCTCGCGGTCGGCACGGTGATGGCGATCCTCACGCAGGCGATGCCGGGGAGCCTCTATTATTTCCTGCCGCGCTCGGGCGCGGAGGAAAAGCGCCTGTACGTCAACCAGGCGCTGCTCGTGCTCGGCGCCGCCGGCGCGCTCGCCGCCTGGGCGGTAAGCCCGTGGAACCCGTGGCTGCCGGACAAGCTCGCCGGGCTCGCGCGCCACGAATTCGTCGTGCCCGCGTTCGTCCTGCTATGGGTAATGGCCTCGCTGCTCGACCTCCTGCCCACGGTGGAGGAGCGCGTCGCCTTCCAGGTGCGCGCCACCGCCGGGCTCGCGGCGCTGCGCGCGCTCGCGCTATCGGCCGCCGCGGCGCTCACCGGCGAGCTCGCGCCGGTGCTCGCCGTGCTGCTCGCGTTCGTCGCCTGCAAGGTGGGCGTGCTGCTGTGGTACATCGCGCGCCACCACGGCCTGCGCGGGCCGTGGCTGCGCCCGCGCGCGCTCGCGCGCCAGGTGGGCTTGGTCGCGCCGTTCGGCGCGGCCTCGGCGCTCTACAGCCTGCGCCTGCAGGCGGACCTCTGGGCGGCGGCCGCGCTGCACACCGTGGCGAGCTTCGCCGCGTTCTCCATCGGCGCGATGCTCGCGCCGCTCATCACGGTGCTGCGCAAGTCGGTAAGCCACGCCTTCCTGCCGAGCATGAGCCGCAGCCAGGCCGCGGGCGAGGTGCGCGCGATGCTCGAGCTGAACAGCCGCGCCAACGTGATGGTGGGCGCGGCCGCGCTGCCGCTGCTCGCTTTCGCCTTCGCCTTCGCCGAGGAGGCGGTGACGCTCGTGTTTACCGCGCACTACCTCGAGGCCGCGCCGGTGATGCGCGTCTACATCGTCGGTCTCGCCGCGCTGGTGGTGGAGCTCGCCAGTCTCACCTTCCTGCTGCAGCAGGGCGGCTTCGTGCTGCGCCTGTCGGCGGCGGCGCTCGCGCTCTCGGTGGCGCTGAGCGTGCTCGGCGCGCTCGCCTTCGGCCTGCCCGGCGCGGCGCTCGGCAGCACCGCCGCCGTCTACCTCGACGCGGCGGTGACGCTCAGGCGCCTTGCGCAGCGCACCGGGGTGCCGCTCGGCGAGCTGCAGGACTGGCGCGCGCTCGGGCTGCTCGCCGCTTTCGCCGCGCTCGCCGCGGCGCTCGCCTGGACGTTCGTGCAGCACCTGCTCCCGCATGCGGCGCCGGTGGTGCGCCTCGCCGCGGGCGGCCTGGCGCACGCCGCGGCCTACGGCGCGCTCACCGCGTCCTGGCCGCGCGGGCGCGAGTGGCTCGCCGCGAGGTGAGTGGTGCGCCTCGCGTTCGTCACCGGGTCGCTCGCGGTCGGCGGCGCCGAGCGCCAGACGCTCACGCTGGCCGAGCGCCTCGGCGCGCGCGGCCACGACTGCGAGCTGGTGCACGTGAAGGGCGAGGCCGCGCTCGCCGCGCAGCGGCCGGCGGTGACGCTGCGCAACCTCGAAGCGAGGGGCTACCTCGACCTGCGTGCGCTCGGCACGCTCGCGCGCAAGCTCGCGGCGTTCAAGCCGCAGGCGCTCGTCGCGGTGAACGGCTACGCGCTGCTCTACGCCGGGCTCGCGCTGCGCCTGGCGCGCCTCCAGGCGCCGCTCGCCGTGACCTTCCACACCACGCGCCTGATCGGCGCGAAGCAGTGCGCGCAGATGGCGCTCTACCGGCCGCTCTTCTGGAGCGCGGCCTGCACCGTGTTCGTGAGCGAGCGCCAGCGCCGGCACTGGCGGCTGCGCGGCGTGCTGTCGCGGCGCAACGAGGTGATCCACAACGGCGTCGACACCGAGCGCTTCTGTGACCGGTGCGGGCCCGCCGAGCGCGCGCGCGTGCGCGTCGCGTTCGGCTTCGCGCCGTCCGACTACGTGATCGGCATGTCGGCGCTGCTGCGGCCCGAGAAGAACCACGTGCAGATGGTCGAGGCGGTGGCGCGGCTGCGCGACCTCGGCGTTCCGGCGCGCGCGCTGATGATCGGCGACGGCGAGATGCGCGGCGCGGTGCAAGCGTGCGCACGCGCCCTCGGCGTGATGGGCGACGTGGCGATCACGGGCGTGCAGGACGACGTGCGGCCGTATCTCGAGGCCTGCGACGTGGTGGCGCTGTGCAGCGTGACGGAAGCGTTCTCGCTCGCCGCGATCGAGGCGATGGCGTTGCGCAAGCCCGTCGTGCATTCCGATGTCGGCGGCGCCGCGGAGATGATCCTGCCGGGAAAGAACGGGTTCCTGTTTCCGGTCGGCGATACCGGGGCGCTGGTGGACCGGCTGGCGCGGCTCGCCGATCCCGTCGCGTGCCGGCTGATGGGCGATCGCGCGCGCGGGGTGGTGGAGGTGTTGTTCTCCGAGAAGACGATGGTGGACAGGTACGAGTTGCTGCTGGAGGCGCTGGCATAGTCCATCCGGCGCACCCCCGGCCCCGATCCTCCAACCGGACCATGGCGCCGCGCAATGCCGGGAACGCGCGCCGCCAACAATCGCCCCGGTCGAAACCGAAAGGCCGATGCGATGATCGAGGCAGTCGAGCAGTCCCTGCGCGAGAAGCCCCGCCGCTGGCTGGTGACCGGCGCCGCGGGCTTCATCGGCTCGCACCTGGTCGAGCGGCTGCTCGGGCTCGAGCAGACCGTGCGCGGCGTGGACAATTTCTCCACCGGCCGCCGCGACAACCTGGCGCAGGTGAGGAAGGCCGTCGGCCCGCAGCGCTGGCGCAGGTTCCGGCTGATCGAGGGCGACATCCGCTCGCGCGCCACCTGCCGCGAGGCCTGCGCCGGCGCCGAGATCGTGCTGCACCACGCGGCGCTGGGGAGCGTCCCCGCCTCGCTCGACGATCCGCTCGCCGCGCACGATACCAACGTCACCGGCTTTCTCAACGTGCTGCAGGCGGCGCACGACGCGCAGGTGAAGCGCGTGGTGTACGCCAGCTCGAGCGCGGTCTACGGCGACCATCCCGGCGCACCGAGCGTCGAGGAGCACACCGGCGAGGCGCTCTCGCCGTACGCCGCGACCAAGCGCATGAACGAGCAGTACGCCGCGGTGTACGCGCGCTGCTTCGGCTTCCCGAGCATCGGCCTCAGGTACTTCAACGTGTTCGGCCCGCGCCAGGACCCGCGCGGGGCCTACCTGGCCGTGATCCCGGCCTGGATCGCCGCCATGATCCACGGCGAGCCGGTGTACATCAACGGCGACGGCAGCACGACGCGCGACTTCTGCCACGTGGAGAACGTGGTGCGCGCCAACCTGCTGGCGGCGCTCACCTCGCGGCGCCATTCGCTCAACCAGGTCTACAACGTCGCCGCGGGCGAGGCCACCTCGCTCAACGTGCTGTTCGAGCTGATCCGCGCGCGGCTGGTGCCGCGCTTTGCGCGCCTCGCGGCGCTCAAGCCCGTGTACCGCGACTTCCGGCCCGGCGACATCGCGTTCTCGGTCGGCAGCTGCGACAAGGCCGCGCGCCTGCTCGGCTACGCGCCGCGCTACCGCGTGGGCGAGGGCCTCGCACGCACCGTCGAGTGGTACCTCGATCAACTCGCCCCTGTGCAGGGCCGTTCGACCAGCGTGTCCGCGCTGCGCGCGGCGCCCGCCTACTGAGGAAAGGAAAGCCATGCAGCCCCGCGACTTCTCGTTCTGGACGGCGACGCTCCTGCTGCTCGCGGCGTTCGCACCGCGCGCCCACGCGCAGATCTGCCTGCCGCTGATGCCGTGCCCCGACACGACCCCGCCGTCGGTCAGCATCAGCGCGCCGGCGCACGGCGCCACGGTCTCGGGCATCGTGGTGGTGAAGGCGAGCGCCTCGGACAACCGCGGCGTCGCCGGCGTGCAGTTCAGCCTGGACGGCGCCGCGCTTGGCGCCGAGGACACGGCCGCGCCCTACGAAGTCTCCTGGGACACCGCGGGCGTGCCGAACGGCTCGCACACGCTCCGCGCCGCGGCGCGCGACGCCGCCGGCAATACGGCGAACGCCGCTCCGGTCACCGTGACGGTGGCGAACGGCGTGCCGCAGGCGGTGCGCCGCTTCGAAGAGTCGGACGCGCGCGTGAGCTACAGCCTCGGCTGGGGCGCTTCCCAGGGCGGCTGGTTCGCCTGGAGCGGCGGCGCGGCCGCCGAGACCACGGTGCCCGGCGCGCGCGCCACGTTCAATTTCGAGGGCACCTCCGCCACCTGGATCGGCTACCGCAGCGGCCGCAGCGGCATCGCGCGCGTGTTCCTCGACGGCGTGCAGCTCGCCGACGTGGACCTGTTCGCGCGCACCGACGAGCCGCGCGCG
>DASTTC010000246.1:0-6096 GCA_035760345.1 Burkholderiales bacterium
GTCAGCTCCATGCGGTTGTTGGTGGTGAGGCCTTCCCCGCCGTGCAGCTCGCGCTCGCGCCCGCCCTGGCGCAGCAGCACGCCCCAGCCGCCCGGCCCCGGATTGCCGCGGCAGGCGCCATCGGCGTACACCTCCACCGCCTCAGCGGCCATCGCGCCTTTGCGCCACGTGGCCGTTCTTCTGCGGCAACGCCGCCAGCGCGCGGCGCCGCTGGCGCTCCTTGCGCCAGGCCGGGGTGATGAGGCGCATGCCGTGCACGCGCTTCACCGCGCGCACCACGTACACGCCGCCGAGGATCGGCCACCAGCGCGCGCCGGCCTGGTCCATGAAGGCGAGGCGCTCGCGCCAGGCGGGCTGTGCGAGCGGCGGCGCGTAGCAGCCGAAGCGCCCGCCATTCAACTCGAAGGAGAGCAGCTGCAGCCAGTCCTTCAGGCGCAGCAGGCCGATGAAGCGCGCATCCCAGGGCGAGCCCGCATTGCGCCGCGCGAACCAGCGCCGCATGCCCCACAGGGAAGCGGTGTTGAACCCCGAGATCACGACCTGCCCGTCGGGCCTGAGCACGCGCTCGGCCTCGCGCAGCACGCTGTGCGCATCGAGGTGCGATTCCAGCGCGTGCGGCAACACGATGAGATCGAGGCTCTGCGAGGCGAGCGGCAGCTGCAGCGGGTCCGCGGCGAGCGCCGCGCCCGTCTCCAGTGCCACCGTGAAGCGGTACGGAATGCGGTTCTGCCGCAGGAACTCGAACTCGGGCAGCCCCACCTGCACCGCGCGAAAGCCGAACACGTCCTCCACGGCGCTGTCGAACTGCTGCATTTCCCAGTCGAGAACGTAGCGCCCGAGGGGCGTCTCGCACCACTCGGAGAACGACGCGCGCTCGCCGTTATACTTGGCTGCAGCCTGCGACACGAAGGAGTGGCGATCCATGCTCGAAATCGTTCCGCTACCGGCCCTGAGGGACAACTACATCTGGACGCTGCGCAAGGGCGCGCACGCCGCGGTGGTCGACCCGGGCGAGGCGCGCCCGGTGCTGGAGTACCTGGCGCGCGAAAAGCTGGAACTGTGCGCGATCCTCGCCACGCACCACCATCCCGACCACGTGGGCGGCATCCCCGAGCTGCTCGCGGGAAAGCGCGTCCCCGTGTACGGACCGAAGGGCGAACCGATCGCCACGCTGACGCGGCCGGTGGCCGAGGGCGACACGGTGGAGATCCCCGAGCTCGGCGTCACGCTCTCGGTGCTCGACATTCCTGGGCATACGCGAGCGCATGTGGCCTATTATGGCGCAGGCAGCCTGTTCTGCGGCGACACGCTGTTCGCCTGCGGCTGCGGGCGCCTGTTCGAGGGCACGCCCGAGCAGATGATGGCGTCGCTGACGAAACTCGCCGCGCTGCCCGATGCAACGAAGGTCTATTGCGGCCACGAATACACGCTCGCCAACATCGCGTTCGCGCAGCAGGTCGAGCCCGCCAATGCCGCGCTCGCGGCGCGCCTCGCGCGCGATCGCAAGCTGCGCGACGCGGGCAAACCCACGCTGCCCTCCACGCTGGGCGAGGAGCGCGCCACCAATCCATTCCTGCGCTGGCGCGAGCCGGCGGTGATCGAATCTGCCAACAAGTACCTCGGCGGACGCGTTTCGGACCCGATTCGGGTGTTCGCCGCCATCCGGGAGTGGAAGAATCAGTCATAAGCGAGTAGAATTCACGTGCGTGCAAGGACTTAGACAATCTACTGCAAGTATTTTCGTAAGTGCGGCGCTGCTGCTTGGCGCTTGCGCGTCCACGCCGCCTGCGTCGCCGGTCGTGGTGCCAGAAGTAGTGCCGGCCGCAGTTACGTCTCCCACAGCGCCTGCGCCCCTGCCGGTCGCAATCCCCGCGGCGACCGAGCCGGCCGAACCCGCGCCGCTGCCGGTGGTGAAGCTGCTCGATGCAACGCGCCTGCCCCCGTTCGAAGGCGAGCGGCAGGTGCTCGAGGACCCGCACGCGGTCGCCAAGCTCGACCGCACCGCGCCCACCGACGACCTGTGGCAGCGCCTGCGCGGCGGCTTCGCCATGACCGACATCCGCTCGCCGCAGGTCACGGAGCGCACCGCCTGGTACGTGGCGAACCGGGACTATCTGCAGCGCATGTTCGAGCGCACGCGCCGCTACCTGTTCCACATCGTCGAGGAACTGGAAAAGCGCGGCATGCCCACCGAGATCGCACTGCTGCCGATGGTGGAGAGCGCGTTCAATCCGATGGCCTATTCACGCGCCCACGCCTCCGGCCTGTGGCAATTCATCCCCGGCACCGGCAAGCGCTACGACCTGAAGCAGAACATCTGGTACGACGGCCGGCGCGACGTGGTCGCCTCCACCAATGCCGCATTGGACTACCTGCAGGACCTCTACGAGATGCACGGCGACTGGCACCTCGCGCTCGCCTCCTACAACTGGGGCGAGAACAACGTCGCGCGCGCCATCGCCAAGAACCGCAAGGCCGGCAAGCCCACCGACTACCTCTCGCTGCCGATGCCGCGCGAAACGCGCGGCTACGTGCCCAAGCTGCAGGCGCTGAAGAACCTCATCGCCAACCCCGCGGCGCACGGCATCGCCCTCGAGCCGATCCCCAACGAGCCCTACTTCGCCACCGTTACCAAGACGCGCGACATCGACGTCAAGCTCGCCGCCGAATTCGCCGAGATGCCGGTGGAGGAGTTCATCGCGCTCAACCCGGGCTTCAGCCGCCCGCTGATCCGCTCCTCGGTCGCCTCGCGCATCGTCCTGCCGATCGACCGCGTGGACACGTTCCACGACAACCTGGAGAAGTTCGAGGACAAGTCGCTGGTCTCCTGGAAGACCTACAAGCCGCGGCGCGACGACACCCTGGAGTCGATCGCGCGCCAGCACGGCCTGACGCTCGGGCAGTTATGCGAGGTGAACGGCATCCACCCGCGCTCGCGCCGCGTGCCCGACCTGCTGGTGGTGCCGATCGAGGGCGGCGCCGAGACTTTCGCGCGGCTGCCGCTGATGTACGCGCCGCCGATCCCCGCCGGCGGCGGGCGCATCCACGTGGTGCGCCGGGGCGAGACCGCCTGGGGCATTTCGCGCCGCTACGGCATGAGCGTGGCGGAATTGAAGCGCTGGAACCGCATCGGCAGCCACCTGTCGATCGGCCAGCGCCTGGTCATCCGCTAGTCCACCTTCGGCACCGCCTCGAGCAGCGCGCGCGTATAGGGGTGGCGCGGGGCGCGCAGCACTTCGCCCGCCGGCCCCTGCTCCACGATGCGCCCCTCGGTCATCACCGCCACTTCGTGCGCGAGGTACTCGACCACCGCGAGGTTGTGCGTGATGAACAGATACGCCAGGCCGAGCCGCTCCTGCAGCGAGCGCAGCAGATTGAGGATCTGCGCCTGCACCGAGACGTCGAGCGCGCTGGTGGGCTCGTCGCACACGATCAGCTTCGGTTCGACGGCGAGCGCGCGCGCGATGGCGATCCGCTGGCGCTGGCCGCCTGAAAATTCGTGCGGGTAGCGGCCTTTCGCCGCTGTGGGCAGGCCCACCTGCTCGAGCAACGCGTCGATGCGGCGCCCGCGATCGGCCTCGCCCGAGCCCACGCCGAGGCTCCGCATGCCTTCGGTCAGGATCTCGGCGACGCGCATGCGCGGGTTGAGCGACGCGTACGGATCCTGGAACACGATCTGCATCGCGGCGCGGTAGCGCTGCAGCCCCGCGCGGCCCAGCGTGGTCAACTCGGCGCCCTCGTAGCGCACGCTGCCCGCGGTCGGCCGGATGAGTTGCAGCAGCGCCTTGCCGACGGTGGTCTTGCCCGAGCCCGACTCGCCCACCAGCGCGAGCGTGCGGCCTTCGGCGACCGTGAGCGACACGCCGTCCACCGCTTTCACGTGGCCTACCGTGCGGCGGAAGATGCCGCGGCGGATCGGGAAATGCACCTTCAGGTGCGTGACTTCGAGCAGCATGCGCGCCGCTTGCGCAGCGCGCGTGTCGGGGATGCCGGCCACCGGCGCGCGCGGCGCGGCGCGCTCGCCTTCGCGCAGATGGCAGCGCGCCAGTGCCTGCGCACCCAGCGCCAGGAGCCGCGGCGCCTCGCGCCGGCAGCGCTCGAAGGTGAAATCGCAGCGCTCGGCGAAGCGGCAGCCGGTGAACGCCGTGGTCAGCGCAGGCACCTGGCCGGGAATGTGCGCCAGCGGCCCCGCGCGCTGCGCCCCGCCCGGCAGCGCGGCGAACAGCTTCTGCGAATACGGGTGCTGCGGCGCGTGGAAGAACGCCGCGCGCGGCGCGATTTCGACGATCTCGCCGGCGTACATCACCGCCACCCGGTCGGCCATCTGCGCCACGATGCCCAGGTCGTGCGTGATGAGCAGCAGCGCCATGCCCCGCTCGCGCTGCAGCGTCGAGAGCAGCTCGAGGATCTGCGCCTGGATGGTCACGTCGAGCGCGGTGGTGGGCTCGTCGGCGATCAGCACCTCGGGGTCCACCGCCAACGCCCCCGCGATCATCACGCGCTGGCGCAATCCGCCGGAGAGCTGGAAGGCATATTCGCCCATGCGCCGCTGCGCGTCCGGAATGCCGACCGCCTCGAGCAGCTCGAGCGTACGGCGGCGTACCGCGGCGCCGCGCAGATCCGTGTGCCGCTCGATCACTTCCGCCACCTGGCGTCCCACCGTGAGCACCGGATTGAGCGCGGTGGCGGGCTCCTGGAAGATCATCGCCGCGCGCCGGCCGCGCACCGCGCGCATCGCTGCTTCCGGCAGTGCGAGCAGGTCGAGCTCGCCCAGGCGCACGTGACCGCCCGTGATGCGGCCGGCCTCCGGCAGCAGGCGCAGGATCGACAGCGCGGTCATCGACTTGCCGCAGCCGGATTCGCCCACCAGCGCGAAGCATTCGCCTTTCGCGATCGCCAGGTCGACGCCGTCGACGGCGACCAGCGGCCCTTCAGTCGTGTCGAGCACGGTGCGCAGGCCCTCGAGCTCCAGCGCCGCGCTCATACGCGCACCCGCGGATCGAAGCCGTCGCGCACCGCGTCGGCAAACAGATTGGCGGCCAGCACCAGCGTGAACATGAAGACGAACGCGGCGGCGAGCGACCACCACACCATCGGCTCGCGCGCCATCTCCATGCGCGCGGCGTTGATCATGGTGCCGAAGCTGATGGTGGACGGGTCCACGCCCACGCCGACGTAGGACAACACCGCCTCGGCCAGCACCAGGCCGGAAAAGTCGAGCACCAGGCTGATGATGACGATGTGCGCCACGTTCGGCAGCAGGTGGCGCGCGAGGATCCTGGCATGCGACACGCCGAACGCGTGCGCGGCCTGGATGTACTCGAGCTCCGAGAGCTTGAGCGCCTCGCCGCGCAACAGGCGCGCGAGGCCGGTCCAGCCCACCGCACCGAGGATTGCGCACAGCGCCAGCAGCCGGAAATCCGCGCGCTGCGCGGAGGTGGGAAACAGATCCGGGTTCGTGTCCACGTACACCTGCACCATCAGCACCGAGGCGGCGATCAGCAGCACCCCCGGGATCGAATTGAGCGTGGTGTAGATGAACTGGATGGTGTCGTCGACCCAGCCGCGGAAGTAGCCCGCCGCGATGCCCGCCGTGATGCCCAGGGGCAGCAGCACCAGCGTGGTAAGCGTGCCGATGACGAGGCTGGTGCGGATGCTCTTCAGCGCCTGGTACAGGACGTCCACGCCCACCTGGTTGGTGCCCAACACGTGGTAGCCGCCGGCGAGCATCGCCGCCGGCCCGGCCAGCGCCAGGATCGCGCCCAGGGCCGCCGCCGCCGCGTCCCAGGGCACCTGCGGCCAGCGCCGCACGAGCGTGCGCCGCCCGGCGAGCACCGCCAGCGACCACGCGAACACCGCGCCGGCGAGCCCCGCGAGAACGCGCAGCGCGACGTCCTTGCCCCGATCCGCCTCGTCCTCCAGGTGGGCGCCGCCGTGCGCGAGGCGCGGAAACTCGCGCGCCGTGCCGCCGCCGGGCCGCTCCACGTTCTCCTTCTGGTACAGGCGCGTGGCCAGCGGCGCGGAGTAGGTCTTCTCCAGCCGCGTGCGCAGGGGCGTCAGCGCCCAGTCGAGCGCCGAGCGCACGTCAACGGCATA